>JAQVXF010000074.1 GCA_028709355.1 Syntrophomonas sp. | reverse complement strand
GGCTCCATACTTGATCACCGCATCCCCGATCTGGGTCTGCAATCCACCGAAGTTTACGCCTCCCATCGCCAATCCCACCAAAGGCATGATGATATCACCGACCAGCGAGGTGATAATTTTACCGAATGCCCCCCCAATTATGACGGCGACCGCCAGATCCATGACATTGCCCTTCATCGCAAAGTCTTTAAACTCTTGCCACACGGTAAAACCACTCCTTTCCTAAAATAGGTCTTGAATCATTATAAATTATCCTGACATATTTGTATAATGCATACATTGAGCCGAATCCTTAGGACCGATCGCCTCATCCAAGCACATAGAATAAGGGGGACTAATGCCCCCCTATATCACGCCTTATTTCGACGAATCTTTTTTTGCCGCTAATCCGACCGGGCTGCCAGCCAGGCACTCAGTTGGGGATAAACTTGCTCCTTGGCTACCTTGCCGAACACCAAACCCCCGTGCCCGATAGGATACTCGTAGTAGGTCTTATCCTGTGAGGAGAAGGCATTTAAAGCGACACTCACTTGGCGCGGCTGAACTATATGGTCATTAACACCGGCCAAAGCCAGCAGGTTGGCGTCGATCCGTTGGAGATCGATACGGTTGCCCCTTAGAAAGAATTCTCCCTTGATTAAAAGGTTTTGCTTATACAATTGGTCAATCCATTGCCGATAAGCCCCTCCCGGAAAGTTCATATTGTCATCCACCCACTTATTTAAAACCTTCCACGCGTAGACATCCTTGCCTTCATCCACCATCTTCCATAACCTGCTGTAGGTACCAATAAAGTTGTTGACTGGGCGCAGCATCTTCAAACCAACATCCACGAATTCCTTGGGTATCAACTCGAAAGTATCCACGATCTTATTCACGTCATCACCAAAGGCGGTGTTAAGCCATTTAGTCGTCAATCCCGAATCCTTAAAATCTATCGGTGATGCCATGAGCACAAAATTCCGCAATTTAGGTTTGGGGAACAGAGATGCGTACATGGCTGTCATGGTACCGCCCATACAATAACCGATAATACTTATCTCCTCACTATTGGCCTTTTGGCATACCTTCTGCACTGCCCGGGCTATATAATCATAAACGAAATCTTCGAAGCTGAGGTGTCGGTCCTCCCACTCGAATTCTCCCCATTCCAGCAGGTATACGTCGAAGCCATCATTGACCAGGTGCTCCACCATACTCATACCCGGGCTCAGGTCTAATATATAGGCCTTATTGATCAAAGCATAAGTAAACAGCACTGGTATCCGGTGGGTTGGCTCCTTCCCAGAATAGTAATGATAGAGTTTTGACTTGTTCTTGCGCCAAATGATTTCTTTGGGAGTACACCCGGTCTGCGGCCAGGGATCGAAGGTCAGGATATCTGCCGTTTTCTTGGTGCTCTCCAGGAGGCGATCATAGCTCTCCCGCAATTGGAAGCCAACCTCATCGGCTGAACCGGTGATTGCCTTGTGTTTTGCCAATGTCCCATTCCTCCTAGTCTATAAATTGCTCCCCCACCCATTTGTAGTGGTTCGAGGTTACTAAAAGCAGGTTAAGCCTGCGGATTCTTCTTGCGGCTCCTGGGCGGCCGGGTCGCGGTGCCAGCGCCTGTTTTGGAATCCTTCTGGGCGGTTGCATCACTGGTGCTTTCCGTCGGGTTATTGCTTGCACCCGTCTGGCTCCTGGTGCGGGCCGTTGGTTTCTCCGTTCCGCTCGATAACGGCCGCGAAGCCTCTTGCAGCTGTTGCTGCAACAATTGTACTTCCTGCCGTAACGTTATCAACTCATCCCTTAAGACCGCTTGGAAATCTACCAATGTACTCATGTTCTCAGCCAGTCGGCTGAATCCTGCCGAGATTCCCAAATCCAGGTTGTCGACTTTCTCCTCAACATTCAGTACCAATTCTGCCACCCGCGCGATGTCTTTCTTGGATGGTATGGGACTATTGGCGAAAAACCGTTCCACATTCTGGTTCTGGGTTTTGTACATAGACAGGTACTCCGTCCCCATCTTTTCCAGAAAAGCCGTAAAACTGTCTCCCGCCACGTACTCGTCTACAGCCTTGGCTAATGTAGCTTCAGTGTCGAAATACATCTTCTTCCAGGCTTCAGCCAAATCCAATATCTGTTTTTGTTTGTCCTCGCTGGCTTGCTCCTTTTCCTGATTCTTCTCAGCGGCCACACCAACACCTCTTTCTTAATTCCATATTCATCCGATCAATGGGGCACCCCATAAAATTCAAATCTACCACGCGCGGCCCCTTTGCAAGCTTTCTCTACTCTGCCTTTTTGGTCATATCCTTTATAATCTGCTGATTGGCGCCATTTACTTGATCATAAGCACTGACAACCGCCTCTTCAACCATTTGCTGAAACTGCTCCTGGTTCCTGCGGGTTTGTCTGGCCAATTCCTCCACCAATTTCATCATCTCTTCTCGGGCTGCTTTATTCTGATCCAGTTGCTTCCTGGTCATGTTCTCCATCTGCTCTTGCGCCCATGAGATACTGCCCAAACCCACCAACCACATGTCCCACATCTTCTCCATGGAATTCTCCATCATGTTGAGACTCTTGGTCATATTGACTTTATTATTGGCCATCTGCACATTCCTCCCTATCACAATTACATATTGTATCATAAGGGTCCACGGTTTTCTGCCCTTCAAGGGTGCAAACCAAGACGTCCCCTCCCAAAGTATTAGCAAGCGCCTGCAGAAAGCTCACACTTGCTTCAATAGTCCATAAAGTCTAATCTGTATAGTCTGTAAACTGAAATTTTGTTGCTATAAATTATTGAAAGTGTGCTTATGCCAGTTCCAGCTACGTAAGAAGTAAGTAACCAGCCAACTGTATAGGCGAGCGAAATGAGAAGTATTTGCATAGCGTATGAATACGATTACTGTGCAGCGGTACGGACCAAGTGTCAGGCTCGTTAGCTGCACATGAAACGACCGTCCCCGCCAGACTTTCCAAGCCATCCCGGACCGCTGACTTCTTGTTCACTATACCAAATTATGACACATTTAGCAAGCGCGGACAGCCGGTTTAACGGGCTTTGGCCCTTCCCCAGTGGTTGACAGGTGGGGTTAAAATCTATATATGGATGCAAATATTTGTTGAGAGGAGCGGATAAGGTGGACAAGGAGAGCAATGTATTGGCTGTATTCCAGAAGGAAGCCCGACCACTGAGCGCAAAAGAAGTGGCCGATTTGACTGGCCTGGACAAGAAAGATGTAGATAAGATAATCAAGAAACTCAAAGCCAGCGAGCAACTGGACTCTCCCAAAAGATGCTACTACCAAGCCAAATAGACTGTTATTAACTCTGACCATCTGGTTGATGGATGGGCCGTGCTTTGGTTTCCAGTCAGCACTCACCGCCTTGGACTGGAATTTCAGCGCAATGCCATCCTTCTGGGATTCCGCTTCGCAGTCCAATGTATACAAGAAATTTTCGCCTCAAGGCTCCCATGTTTTCTTATAATAATGTTTAATGGTTGTCCACTATTAACCGACGGATGTTCGGGAGTATATTTAATGAAGGGATGGATACATATATGGAGATCCGGATTGAAAACAACCTACAGCCCAAGGCTAAACCCGATCCCACTTCACTAGGATTCGGGCAGATTTTTACCGACCATATGTTCGTCATGGATTATGAAGAAGGCCGTGGTTGGTTCGATCCGCGAATCGTACCTTATGGAGCCGTCCCCCTGGATCCGTCAGTAATGGTACTGCACTACGGACAGGCAACCTTTGAAGGTCTCAAGGCTTACAAGACAGCGGCAGGCCACATACAGCTGTTCCGTCCTTATTCCAACATGGAGCGCATGAACATCTCCAACGATCGCCTCTGCATTCCCCGTCTGGATGTCGATTTCGCCGTCGACGCGATCAAACAGTTGGTCGAGATCGATCAGGACTGGATCCCTTCCGCTGAGGGGACATCAATGTATATAAGGCCCTTCGTTTTCGCCTGCGATCCCTATCTGGGCGTAAGGCCGTCCTACAAATACTACTTCATGGTCATAATGTCACCTGTGGGAGCATATTACCCAGAGGGAATTAATCCGGTTAAGATCTATGTGGAGGAAGAATATGTGCGCGCGGTTAAAGGTGGCTTGGGTTTCACCAAGACCCCCGGCAATTATGCCGCCAGTATAAAAGCCCAGGAAGTCGCCCATGAAAAGGGATACACACAAGTTTTGTGGCTGGATGGGATCGAGAAGAAATACATTGAAGAAGTTGGAACCATGAATGTCTTCTTCAAAATAGATGGGGTAGTGATTACTCCAGCGCTTGAAGGCAGCATTCTGGCTGGTATAACCCGTGATTCCACCATAAAGCTTCTCAAACACTGGGGAGTCCCGGTGGAGGAAAGACGACTCAGCATCCAGGAAGTATATGATGCCCATGCCCAGGGTAAGTTGGATGAGGCTTTCGGGACTGGTACGGCAGCGGTGATATCACCTATCGGAGAATTGAATTACGGTGGCCAGATAATATCCATCAACGACGGTCAGATAGGTCCAATTTCCGCAAAAATATACGATACCATTACCGGAATCCAGAATGGCACTGCAGATGACATTTTCAACTGGATTGTCAGGGTCAAATAGCACGCCCACTATTCGCAATATCCCGAGATGGGATTGGCAAATGCCAGTCCCATCTTTTTTGATCTACAATATAAATAGATACATGTTGCAGGTGATATTCTGGCCTATCCCTCAATGTGACTCAGGTGTTTGGCTACTTCCCTGACTATTGGATATATGACCATTCAAGGCCGAGCCACTGAAAGGAATACCCATGAAAAAACTTCAGTTAATATATAATCCCTGCGCCGGAGTCCGAGCATTCCCACACCTATTGGATTTTGCCCTGGATGTATTCCGGTCCAAAGGTTACGAACTGCATATATTCAGGACCAACCGCCCGGAGGATTTTGCCGATTTTATTAACCGCGCTGATTGCGCTGATTTGGAAGCCGTCCTCATAGCCGGGGGAGACGGATCAGTTAACCTGGCAGTTAATGCTCTGTTAAATTCCCAGCGCGATATACCGCTGGGTATAATTCCGGCAGGTACATCCAATGACTTTGCCAGGCACCTGGGAAGTTCGATGGAATTGAGCGAAGCAATCAAGAACCTAAGCGATATGCGGACGGGGGTGATAGATGTGGGAAGAGTAAATGACCGATTCTTCATCAATGTATGCAGCGGGGGGTTCATCACCAACATTGCTCACAGTATAGATCCAAAACTGAAGAATGTCTTCGGCCGTATGGCCTATTACGTTAAAGGCGTTCAAAAACTGCCTCGGTTCAGCAGTATGCGATTGAGAGTAACCACTCCAGAAGCTGTTCTAGTGGACGATTTTCTGCTGTTTCTGGTGCTGAATGGCTCTGGGGCAGGAGGTTTTTCCAAGGTCGGCGGACCTGCTTCGGTGATAGACGGGAAAATCGATTTCTTAGGCATTAGGCCGATGTCTCTGAACCAGCTTTTGATGGTCTTCACCAAGATTTTGAGGGGCGAACATATAAACGACCCCCACGTCCTCCATTTCCAGGCCACCACCATGGAAATCGACAGATTGGCGGGCGACTCAAACAATGCGGATACTGATGTGGACGGCGAAAAAGGCCCTGATTACCCTCTCCAAATTAGCCTGCTCCCTCAGCGCCTAAGAATTATCATCCCCCACGAACCTATCAAATAGCATGCCCTATGTTCCCAGCGTCAGGTTTTCACTCCAGAAAAAAATGAAATCCTGGCGACGACCTACTCCGACGGCGCCAGTTTGGCGCCTAGTGTCGGCAAATAGAAGGCTCTAAAGCCTGACTGCCGACGGCCACAGGGATCTGCAGCAGATTCCTGTAAGATGTCTGTGCTAAGCGGAGATGGCCCCAGAAAAATTAAAATCCTGGCGACGACCTACTCTCCCACAGGAATCTGCAGTACCATCGGCGCAGGAGAGCTTAACTGCCGTGTTCGGGATGGGAACGGGTGTGGCCTCTCCGCTATAGTCACCAGGAAATTTGAT
>JAQVXF010000073.1 GCA_028709355.1 Syntrophomonas sp. | reverse complement strand
CGGCAATGGCATACAACCCGGTATTGACCACCAAGTTGTGCTCCTGCCGCCGCCGCTCTCGGCCTTCTGCGTTTGTCCAAATAAAAGTCCAGGCCCCATGGACCTGGACTGGCTCTCTATATTCCATTCGTTCCACCCCTAACTGTAGACTACACTCGGTTGGGTTGACTCGGTCCACTCGCCATTCTCATACTTCTTGACCTGATAGGTGTAGGTCGTGCCGCTCACTACATCATCATCCTGGTAGGTGGTAACACTGAGCGGTACCACCGCAATGATGCTGTAAGCCCCGGCCCCGGCCTTGCGGTATATCCAGTAACCGGATACACTCTCATCGATCTTGATGCTGAGTGATTCGGTCCCCGCCTTGCTGGCGGAGTCGGTGCCGGTACCGATAGCCGCAGTCATATTCCGCGACAGGAAGTATACCTCTCCGGCCGCAGGGTCAACCTGGGCCGACAGGGCTTGAGTCTCGACCAGCTTGAGCAGCAGGGTATCAGTGCCAGCCTTGGCCGTCGGTTGATCAGGCAGGGCCGCCCCGGTATTGAGTTCGACAAAACCGCAGATGGCGTCAGTGTCACCCACGTAGTAGGGTATCTCCGCAAGCGTCTGGACGCTGATATCGGACCAGCCGATGTTATCTACCTGACTGTTTATTTTGCTGATTATGGTGGTAGTCATGTCGGCTTGCTGTTGCTTAGATACCAACGCCTGCAGGAAGTCGGCTATAGTCAGCAGCCGGCCCCCGAACTCAACCGTATAAAACCAGTCCACCTGGTAACGCAAGCGCACCGACTGCACCATGTAGCTGTTGTTGATGCCCCGGTCAGTCAGGTTGACGGTTATTATCTGCCCCGGCTCCCAGCCGGGCTCCAGTGTTACAAAAGACCCTCGGACGTTGGGATCGGAATGCTCCCGCAAGTCCTTCTGAGCCACCGCATAGGCGGCCTCCAGCGTGGTCAGCTTGTCGTCGCTGATCATGTGCTCATAGATGCCGTCCCCGCCCTGCACCGCCGCCATGGCCTGCTGGGAGGGTATGTTCTCATCATAAGTGATGACTGGGATGTCGTACTGATAGATAAAGGTTACCGTAGTCCCTGCCGGGATTATGGCGGTCCCGGAGGCGTTCATGACGTACTTTTCCTGGTAATTCATCATATACCCGTAGGTGCCGTCATCCTCGTCGATGTTCTCAATCCCCACCACTACCGGCACGGCGTTGACCATCATGCTCAGGTTGTGGGGCTTGTGGGCCAAATTGAAGGTTGTCTGCTTGCCGTCGGCCACATACTCGAAGGTGGCCGGGTCGCTGAGTGCTGTCCCGCCCAAGACGTAGACCTTGTTGCGGAGCCCCATCTTATCGACGTTGAACTGAAATGCGCCCCATTGATCCCGGGTAGTGTCCAGCAGCTGCAACGGCCCCGGCACCATCAGGGAGTTAGGCTCAAAATATTTGATATTTTTCTCGTCATCCGCATACCACTGCCAGCCCACGTAATCACAAAGCCTCTTGAAGCACTCGGACGGACGGATGTAGTTAAACTGGATATACTCGACGTTGGGTGCCCCGGCGGTCACCACATCTACCAGTCCGGTGGTATACTTGGCGATGATGTCGGAAAATATATAGCTGGCCGACTGGTTCTCATAGGTCTCAGTCACCAGCCTGCGGTCAATCAACTCGGTGTAGTCGTTACAGTCTATCTCCCAGACCTGGGCGTCGGTGTTGATAAACTTGACATTGACTACGATTCCACCGAACAATATACCCTCAGTATCATCGGTGACGATAACCTCGTCGCCCTCGTTGGGCTTGGCGGTGGAGACTATCTGGCATTTGCAGGTATCCACCTGGTAGGTCATGGCTTTACTTATCTCCAACGTGTCCTGGACAACGTGTTTCTCGGTCCCGGCCACAGTCAGGGTATAGCTCATATCCGCACCCCCCGGCGGTTAAGTTCACGCATAAACTTGTTCCAGACATCATCAGCATTACTGCCGTAGATGTTAATCGTCCCGATGGATGGCCCCATCTGGTTTAGCGGGATCACCGCCTCCGGGCCGGACTCGCCGATCATGGCCAGTGTTGGCCGGGTTACGATACCGCCGGTCCCCAAGTACGGCACATTGGGTACATCTATCCCGAAGCTGTTGCCGCCAAATCCGGGCACCCAGTCGGGGATATCCACCTGGATAGTGTTCAATGCATCGATGACCGTATTAACCATGCGGATTATGCCGTTTACATAGCCTTTAAGGCCATTAACTATGCCGCTCCACACGTTTAAAAATCCAGTTTTGAAGGTTTCCCACCTGGCTGTCTCGAGTATGGATGCCCATATCGCTAACAATTTAGCTTTTACTTCGTCCCAATTCTTATATAAGGCCACCCCAATAGCGATTAGCGCAGTAATAGCGACCACAACCAGGCCCACTGGTCCCGTCAGTACAGTAAAGGCCGCGCCTAATGCCGGCAGGGCCGTCATTAGTGAACCTACGACTACCAGCAACGGCCCGATCGCGGCTGCAATACCGGCAATTACCAGCACTACTTTTTGTCCAACTGGATCCAACTCGGTGAACTTGTTTACCAGGTTTGTTAAACCCTCAACCATTGGTGTCATTATCGGTTCCAGTGCGGCCCCTAGTTCAGCAAACGATTGCTGCATCCGAAAATTAGCTTCCTCGGCTTTGACCATTTCCTCATTGTTCTTACGGAAAGCTTCATAAGTTTCAGCGAGTCCAGTTTTGGCCAGGACATCGAGTACATATTGTTCCTCGGTGCCGTTCGCTATAGCTGCGGTCAGTCCCGCATTGAACCCGTCCAGTGCTATCCCTGAGCGTTCGAGCAATTCTGCAAAAGGGCCGATTGCCGCACCGGTGGCCAGTGTCTCCTGGAGACCGTCAGCAATACCCTCGAACTTCATGGTGTCCTTGAACTTTATGGACGCCCCGTAGAGAGAGTCTAAGAGCGTGGAGAGTTGCTCGTCCCGGAACCCGGTAGCCAGTAACTCAGATAAGCCCTCCACATTGGAGTCAGTCTCGCCGGTCACCGCATAGAGCTTGGTCATGGCGTCATCCAGCACCCCCATGTCTTGCCCGGCTATCTTGGCATTAGTGGCAAGAGTGGCCAGATCGCCGCGGAGCTCTTTGGTGCCCTGTGTCACCGCAAAGAATCCAGCCACAAGCGGAGCAGTGACCCCGGCGCTTAATCCGGTGCCTAATCCCTTAAGTTTCTCACCTAAGCCCTTTATATCGACGTCCAGTTTCTTAGCTGCGCCGCCGGTTTCCTTGAGTTGGCCTTCAAACTTAGATAACTCCTGCTCGGCCTTAGATACCTCGCGCTGAAAGGCGCGATACTGCCCCTCGTTAATCTCGCCTTTGCGGAATTGTTCGTTGACCTGCTCCTGGGCTGCCTTTAAGCTGTCTAGTTTTGACTTGCTGTTCTGAACTGCATCAGCCAATAACTTCTGCTTCTGGGCTAACAACTCGGTATTCTTGGGGTCGAATTTTAATAACTTCTCTACCTGCCTCAGCTCGGACTGGATGTCTTTACTCTTTTTAGTTACCTCAGACAGTGCCGCACTAAGGCCGGTGGTGTCCGAGCCGATAACAATACTTATCCCTTTGATGGTTTCTGCCATGGGCCCCTCCACCTCCTAACTCGCGTAAAACTTATCGATATCGGTCTGGGTAGCCTTGCGCGGCTTATCCTTATCTTGTTCAGAATAGATATTTACGTAATCGAGCAGATCCTGGACCCGCATCAGGTTGATCTCATCGAACGACAGCCCGGCTTTCTTGCCCACGCACAACAGCATCAGGTCTATCCGCTCGGGCTCCGATTCGTCCTGGTGTTCCTTACCCGGAGTTGCCGCCACGAAAAAAGCCTGCAGTTGCTTCCTCTATGACGTCCCGTAACAGTTCAGCGTCCCCGAAATCAAAACTATCCAATTCGCCGACCCATGTCACGAAGCTAGGGAAGTGATTGTAGTTATCCGCCTTGGCCATGGCCCATATCATCTGCAACAGAGCCACCGAGTCGAAAGCTGATGGATCCTCCGATATTTTTTGGAACGATATAAGGTCGCCGATCAGGTCGGCCTTAAACTCCTGGCGGTAAAACAATAAGGCCGGGGGCGTAGCCCTCAGCCTTACTATCTTTTCGCCGATCTTAATTTCTCTCATACACTACTCCTTATGGAAATACTGGAGTATATACGGTGGTGAAGAAGGCTGCATATTCAGCAGTATTGGTTGCGCTCAACTCCATCACACCCTTAACCATAGATACTCCGCTGATCTCGATCGGGAATATGGTCAGGTTTAAGACGTCGGTATTGGGTTCAATGGTCTCACCCTTGGTTTTCTCCTCTTTGGACGGGCGGGACGCCTGGCAATCCCAGTACACAAATCTACGGTTCTTATCATCGCCCATGACCATTCCCATAAGTGCAAATCTGGTCGGGGTTCCGTTGGTAAGTTCGACC
The DNA here is from genome assembly GCA_028709355.1 of Syntrophomonas sp. Lineage (GTDB taxonomy): Bacteria > Bacillota > Syntrophomonadia > Syntrophomonadales > Syntrophomonadaceae > PHAA01. The sequence continues at coordinate 1,579 of JAQVXF010000073.1, read as the reverse complement.
AGGGTTCCGTTGCTGTCGACCTGCCAACCCAGCATAGTGGCCAGGGTAGCATCGGGTACCAATGCCATCTCCAGTTCAGCAGTATAACCGTTATTGGCGGTGACCACGAAGTACGGCCCATTGTCAGCGTAGAATGTGGATTCCTGGCCTTGGGAGCTGGGAGTAAAGCGGACTGCCCCGGGGACGGCTACCGGAGCCTGCCACCCTGTTGCGCCGGCTGTAACACTCGTGCTGGACCCAACAGCCACAGCAGTTGAACCGGGCGTAAAAGCGATCGCCAGGGTATTGTCATCAACAGCTACCACCTTGGCAGTCAGATAGATAACTCCCGCAATATTTGACGCGACATAGTTTGCTCCGACATCAGCATTGTTATTTAGTGTATTGGCCACCACCGAGGCCACCTGGGTAACTGTTGAATGGGACTCAGTTGCCAGAGCCACCTGGACCGCCTCGCTACCGCCTGTTAAGGCCGCCCCAGTTATAGTTACGGTAATCTCACCATCTACATCACACCCGTGAGTGACTTCGATACTCTCCACCTGGGCCACGCCCTTAAAGGCTATATGGACATCTTCAAGACCGTAAGTAATTTTATTAGCCATCGTTTAACCTCCTATTAGTTGGATTTCATACACAACCTGGTTAAATTTCTCCGTTTCGATGTAGTATTCGCTTTTTCGCCAAGCAAGCCGATTGGTTTGCAGTACCGCTTCAACCAATCCCTCGGTAGTCTGATCTTTGAGCTCGGCGTAAAGCTCCACATCATAATTGCCTATCCCTTTGTAGTTCTGGTTATCAGCCATCACGTCGTCAGAGTTGGCGAACTGGATACAGATAAAGGGGGGGGCGGGAGCAGGATTCTCGACAGTGCTGATAAACTCCCGATATGCTACTGGCAACCCTGTGCCCTCCAGCGCCGTTTTAAGTTCTGCCAGTGTCATCACCTAACCCCCGTTCCTGATGATTTTTTTTACTCTTTCCTCGTATTCATAAACGTGGGCCCGCTCTGCCGGGGCCATATGAGGAAACGACCTTGTCCTGCCACCATTCCGTGTGGCATGCCCCTTCTCCAACAGATGCACCAGGTTGTAGTATTTCTTATTCCAAACCACATACCGCCGGTTGCTGGACGTGGACTGGTTGTTTTTGGCGAAGCCGGCCCGATATCTGCCGGTCCCCGGAGCCGCTGCCTTGACGTCCCGCAGAACCTTATCAGCCGTTTCGTCGGTAGCCTTGACGATGGCAGCAGTGACGTCATCGGTATACTCCCTAACAGCCTGGGTGATAGCGTCTGCCAGTTGATTCACGGATACTTTTTCCACAGGCAACCCCCCCTATGTCTTGGCGACGGTCACGGTATAAATTTTACTGACCGCCCCGAAGGTGACTGTTATCTGGACCGTGTTGGCTCCGGCTGCCCAAGTTGCTGCCGTACCGTTGACATGCGCTACTCCGTTCAGCTTGACCGCCACCGTAGCAGTAGACTTGACCGCCACTGCAGTGATGACCGTGGTTGCATTTGCGGTGGTTGCGGTATAGGTGGTTAGGGCCCCGCTGAATACTGGCGATAATGCCA
>JAQVXF010000072.1 GCA_028709355.1 Syntrophomonas sp. | reverse complement strand
CCATACCGCCCTGATCGGGGGCGGAACCCAACTAATAGCCAGGATAATGCAGTTAAATACTATCGATGAAGCCCCGGCCCTGCTGCAGGAATATGGATTGGAACGGGTGTGGGATGCGATTGCGGCAGCGGCCAGTGAACGCTGTCAGCTGCGCATTGGAGATGGGTTCAAGGTCGGTACTGTGCTCTATACCTTGGACGGCACCATCCTGGCCTACGACCGGGAGGCGGCTCAATTGGGGAGGCAAATGGCATGGAGACTACCGTAAAGATCGTTGGCATCGGGCCGGGTGATGGGCTTTACCTGACCCCGCTGGCGGCCGAATTGATCAAGCAGGCCCAAGTGCTGGTGGGTGGGAGGCGGCATTTGGAGCAGCTGGCCGCACCGCACCAGGAACGATTCACTATCAGCGCCAACCTGGCGGCGGTGCTGCAGTACATTGAAGCCCAGCGCCGCCAAAAATCGGTAGTGGTAATAGCTTCAGGAGATCCGGGCTTGTTCAGCATCGCCACCTACCTGGCGGAGCGCATGGACAAGGACTGCCTGGAGATCATTCCCGGTATCAGCTCGGTGCAGGTTATGTTCGCCCGGCTCAAGCTACCCTGGCATGATGTGAGGATTATGAGTCTGCACGGGCGCAGCGGAGATGAACTGGACAACTGGTTCCAACTGCCCGGAACCATCTGTTTGCTGACCGGGGGAGAATGGACCCCGAGCCATATCGCGCGTCATTTGAGCCAGGCCGGCAGACCTGATTGGCGGGTAGCCATCGGTGCCCACCTTTCCTACCCCGAGGAGCAGATCATCCTCACCAGCTTGACCGAACTGGCGGAAGAGTCCCGGGATTACACTAACTGTTTGATGGTGATATTTCATGAATGACAACGAGAGATATGCACCCGGGCTGGCAGACGAAGAATTCCTGCGGGCCCCCGGGGTGCCTATGACCAAGAATGAAATCAGAATACTAGTTTTGGCTAAACTGCGTCTGTTCCCTGGAGCGGTGGTCTATGACGTCGGGGCGGGCACTGGCTCGGTTGCCATCGAGGCCAAACTGCTTTGCCCCTCCAGTCGCGTCTATGCGGTGGAACGGGAACCCCAGGCCCTGCAATTGCTGGCCGCCAACAGTGACCGGTTGGGGGCGTCGCTGGAGGTGATCGCGGGCAGCGCCCCGGAAGCGATGGCCGAATTGCCCTTTGCCGACCGCATCTTCATCGGTGGCAGCGGCGGCAACCTGGCTGGGATCATCGCCACGAGCGACCAAAAACTGCGGGACCAGGGCTGGATGGTGATCAATTCCATCAGCCTCAAGAATACCGCCCAGGCTTTCGAAGATCTTGAGACCAGGGGTTACCAGGTGGAAGCGGTGCAGGTCAGTATCGCGGTGAGCAGTAATCGAGGCAGCGCCACCATCTGGCTGGCCCGCAATCCGGTCACCATTATATCCGGGAAGAAGGAGGGCGCAAAAGATGGGTTACGGTAAGTTGTGGGGGATCGGGGTCGGACCGGGGGATCCGGAATTATTGACCCTCAAGGCCAAACGGGTCCTGGAACAGCTCGACATCCTGTTGGTGCCCCGTTCCCGACTAGAAACACGCAGCCTGGCCCTTTCGATAATTCGGGACTCGCTGGACAAGGACTGGCACACCATTGATCTTGTCCTGCCCATGACCCGGGAGCGCACAGAATTGCAGCAGCATTGGCGGCAGGCCGCCCTGACGGTGCAGGAAACGCTGGCCAGCGGCCAGGATGCCGCCTTCATAACCCTGGGTGATCCCACCTTATACAGCACCTTTACTTACCTCTTGAAGGAGGCGCGGGGGCTGGTTCCCGGGTTGGAAACGGAGATTATCCCTGGGGTGAGTTCAGTCACCGCCATCACCGCCTGGCTGCAGCAGCCCCTGGTAGAGAACCAGGAGAGTCTGCTGATCATGCCGGCGCAAGAGAAGTTCACATACCTGGAAAACCACCTCCAAGAATTCGACAACGTGATGATCATGAAAGCGGGCCGCTATGCCGGCCGCATAAGCGAACTGCTGGATCGGCAACCCGGCCGCTACCAGGCTTTCTTGGCCTCCCGGTGCGGATTCGCGGACGGATTGTTTACCGATGATCTCAACTCTTTGCAGGGCCAGGAGATCGACTATCTGTCCAGCGTGCTCATCAAAAAAATTTCGGAAGGGGAAACGCGATGATCTATTTCGTGGGGGCCGGCCCGGGAGATCCAGAGCTTATCACCTTAAAAGGGCACCGACTGCTGCAGCAAGCCGACCTGGTTATATATGCCGGTTCCCTGGTCAATCCAGCCCTGTTGGGCTGTACCCGGCCCGGTACCCGTATCTACGACAGCGCCCGGCTCAACCTGGAAGAGATAGTGACGCTGATGGAGCAAGGCCATGCCCGGGGGGAAGAGGTAGTGCGGCTGCACACCGGCGATCCGAGCCTGTACGGGGCCATCGGCGAACAGATGGAGCTGCTGGACGGCAAGGACATCCCGTACCAAGTGGTTCCGGGGGTCAGTTCCTTCCTGGCGGCGGCGGCAGCGGTGCAGAGAGAATACACCGTCCCGGAGGCGACCCAAACCTTAATTATCACCCGCCTGGAAGGGAGGACCCCAGTCCCACCGGCGGAGGACATGAGGCTGCTGGCCGCCCATGGTTCCTCTATGGTCATTTTCCTGTCGGTGGACATGATAGAAAAGGTAGTTGAACAGATGCGGCACGGTGGGTACCCGGGAGAAACTCCGGCTGCGGTGGTTGAAAAAGCCAGCTGGCCGGAGGAGAGGGTAGTGCGGGGGACCCTGGACAGCATCGCTGCCTTGACCCGGGCTGCTGGCATAAATAAGACCGCCCTGATCATGGTGGGCGATTTTCTTCACAGCACCGGCAAGTCCAAATTATACGACCGGGAGTTCAGTCATGGTTACCGCCCCTAACCCTCTGCCGGGGACGGCCATCATGTGCCTGACCCAGGGTGGTTGCCAGTTGGGGCTCCGGTTGGCGGCAGCCATGGGTGATTGCCGGGTATTTGTGCCCCAGCGACTGGCGTTGCCGGATTCATCCGGCCCGGAGGTGCAGTACTTCGCAGACTGGAACCAGACCTTTGCTGAGGTCTTTAACTCTTACCAACGGATCATATGTATCATGGCCGCCGGCATAGTAGTACGCAGCCTGGCGGGGCATCTTCAGTCCAAGTATCGGGATCCGGCGATGGTAGTGATGGATGAAAAAGGACAGTACGCCATCAGCCTCCTGGCCGGGCACCTGGGCGGAGCCAACCGGCTGGCGGGGCAGACCGCACAAGTGACGGGCGGCCGGGCGGTCATCACCACCGCCACCGACGCGCAGGGCAAGACTGCTGCCGATGTTCTGGCTGTGGAGATCGATGCGGTCATCGATCCGCCCCAAAATTTAAAATTGATCAATCGCTGCCTGGCCGAGGATCAGCCGGTTTACCTGTACAGTCCCTGGCCAGTGAAGCCGGCGGTTGTACCTGGATTCACGGCACGGCACTGGCCCGGGGCCAATCCGGGGGAGGAGCCGCTTGCTGCCAACCGCAGTTTGGACCAAGGGGAATTGGCGACTCCGGCGGTCATCATCAGCCCTTTTGGCATATCGGTCCGACCGGCCGTCCTGGGGCTCAAACCCCGCAATCTGGTGGTGGGTATCGGCTGCCGGCGAGGTGTGGATTGCCAGCACCTCCAGGCGGCCTTGGATCAGGTTCTGGAAGGGTACAGCCTAGATCGACGCTGCATCCGCAGTTTGGCCAGCCTTGACCTGAAAGCTCAGGAAGCGGGCATAATGGCTCTGGCGGAAGAGATGGGGGTACCTTTCCAGACCTTCAGCCGGGAACAGATAGCAGAGTTGGCCGGCACCTACCCGGCTTCAGCCTGGGTGGAGCAAAAGACAGGAGTTGGTGGAGTATGCGAACCAGCCGCCCGGCTGGGCAGTCACAGGGGCATGACCCTGGTACCCAAACAGAAGATAGGGCCGGTGACCATAAGTGTGGCCATGGAGCGATCCTGGTGGTGGGATTGGGGCCTGGAGCCCGGGAATATTTAGCACCGCGGGCCTTAGCGGCCTTGCAGGCGGCCGAAGTCATCGTGGGTTACAAGAGTTATTTGAACTTTATCCAAGATCTGCTGGCGGACAAACAGGTGGTCAGTTCGGGCATGAAAAAGGAGGTCGACCGGGCCCGGGCGGCGGTGGAGATAGCTGCAACCGGCAAGACGGTGGCGGTAGTCAGCAGCGGTGATCCGGGCATATACGGTATGGCCGGCATCGTTCTGGAGTTGGCTGGCGAGAGCATCCCGGTGGAAGTGATACCCGGTATTACCGCTGCCAACGCAGCCGCCGCGGTGTTGGGCGCGCCCTTGATGCACGATTTTGTGGTCATCTCCCTGAGCGACCTGCTGACCCCCTGGGAGACAATCATCAAAAGGCTGGAAGCAGCCGGCAGTGGCGATTTCGTAGCAGTCCTGTATAATCCCCGCAGCCAGGGCCGGGAAGCCCATATCGAGACCGCCCGGCAAGTGCTGCTGCGCTACAAGCATCCCGACACTCCGGTGGGGATCGTTCGCAACGCTTGCCGGGGTGAACAGAGCAGCATCATCACCACTTTAGGTCAGATGGCCAAGGAGGATGTGGACATGTTTACCACGGTAATCATTGGCAACTCCCAGACCCGGATCATTCACGGGCGGATACTGACCCCCCGGGGATACCGGTTATGATCATCGTCCTGGCGGGAACCGTGGAGGGGCGGGAGTTATGCGGGCGGCTGCAGGCGGTCGGACACCAGGTGCTGGCCTCAGTGACCAGTAAGTGGGGCGGGCAATTGCTGCAGCACCAAGGAGTACGCCGTATAATTCAAGGCGACCTGGACCAGGCCGGTTTGTTGGAATTGATAAAAATTAACCAGGCCGCCCTGATAATCGATGCTACCCATCCTTTTGCAGCCGCCATCAGCCGGGCAGCCATGGGGGCCGCCCGCCAAGCGGGGATAGAATACCTGCGCCTGGAAAGGCCGGCGGCGAAGCTGCCCGCCCATCCCCTGGTGAAGCCCGTCACCGCCCTGGAGCAACTGGAAGCGCACCTGGGGGCCGGCATGCGGGTATTCTCCACCCTGGGCAGCAAACAATTGGCGGCTATTATACCGGTCATTGCCCGGCAAGGCGCTGAGCTGGTGGCCCGGGTGCTGCCCAGCAGCGCGGTACTAAGGAATTGCGAAGACCTGGGTCTCAAGCCCAACCAGTTAGTCGCCCTGCAAGGCCCCTTCTCCCTGGAAATGAACCGGGAAATGTTTAGCCATTACCGGGCGGACCTGGTACTAAGCAAGGAAAGCGGCCGGCCCGGGGGACTAGACACCAAGGTGGGGGCGGCTCTGCAACTCGGAATTCCGATCGTGGTCTGGTCGCGGCCGGAGCTGGATTACCCCAGCTGTTTCGACTCCAGCCAGGCGGTGATGGAATATATAAACAGACAAGCGAGGGATCGACTATGAAAGAGGGAATCTTGCTCTTATCCCATGGCAGCCGGCGGGCGGAAGCCAATCAGGAGATAATCGACATCAGCGAGCTCATCAAAGCCCGCGATCCGCGGGGGCAATACCAGGTGGCCTTCATGTCCAATGGCAGCCCGGATATCGGTGCGGGCATTGAGAAACTGGCCGCGGCCGGGATGGAGCGGATAATCGTAATGCCGCTATTCCTGGTCACCGGCAATCACATCACCCTCGATATTCCAAGCGAACTGGAGATCCATAAGGAGCGCTGGCCCGAAATCCAATTCAGGATGGCCCAGCACCTGGCTGGACATCCGGGCCTGGTGGACATCGTCCTGGAACGGATCCAGGCCTGCAGTGTGGTTTAAGGAGGTAAAGAGATGGATATCATCTGGGACCCAAGCCAGATAGAAGCCAGGAGCATGGAGATAATTGAGGAATTTGTGGCCGACCAGGGCTTTTCGCCGCAAGAGAAGATGGTAGCCAAACGAGTCATCCACACCACCGGTGATCCGGACCTGGTAAAGGCCATCCGCTTTCATCCCCAAGCGGTGGAGGTCGGGATCATGGCACTACGCTCCGGGGCCACCATCTACACCGATGTCAACATGCTGAAAACTGGCATCAACTACAAAAAACTGGCCCAGTGGGGCGGGCAGGTATTCTGTGCCATCGCCGAGCCGGAGGTGGCCAGGACCGCTCAGGCATGGGGCATAACCAGGGCAGCCGCCGCCATGCGCCTTTACGGACCGCACCTGGACCAAGCGGTGGTAGCCATCG
>JAQVXF010000071.1 GCA_028709355.1 Syntrophomonas sp. | reverse complement strand
GCGGTGTCTACTGCTTCCGGTACACACTGAGGTAATAGGATGGCGAACTCGTCCCCGACGATGCGGGCCACCACATCGCTGGGCCGGAAACTGCGGGACAGGATGTTGGCCACCGCGGCCAGCAATTCATCCCCCGCCTGATGGCCAAGATGATCGTTGACCAGTTTTAATCCATCCACATCGCAGACCACTATGCCTACCGGATCAAAGCGGCCACTTTGCATCCGTTCCATTTCTTCTTCGAAGTAATTGCGATTATACAGTCCGGTCGGTTTGTCATGCAGATTGAGGTAGCGCAGCCATTCCTCCATCTCTTTGCGGTCGGTGATATCACGCATCATTACCTGTACCAGAATCTTGTCCTGCAATTGGATACGGTTAAGGCTTATCTCCACATCGATGGGGGAACCGTCCGCCCTGCACAAACCTATCTCGAACAGCATCGTTTCCCCCTGCAAAACTCGGTCCCCATTCTGTTTTAAAATATTGAATGTATTGCGCCCATCCATCTGTACCGGGGGGATGAAACGCTTGACCGAAGAACCGCGCAGCTGTTCCAGGTCCACCCCGAAAATCTCTGCGGCCCGCCGGTTACAGTCGATGATGTCGAGCCGGTCGATCAGTAGGATGCCGTCGTTGGCTGTTTCGAACAAGAGCCGGTATTTCTCTTCGCTCTCCCGCAGCCTCGCTTCCATAGCCTGGTGCTGAACGTTGGTTGTCATCGTATCATCCACGTGCCCTACCTCCTGATGAGTGATCTCTATTTTATTATATCAACTGAGCCGTCATCATTAAACCTGGCCTCGTTGCCCTCCTCCAGGATGTAGACCTTGTTGTTGACCCGATCGATGGCAACATCACGATTGATGATAGTGGCCACTTCTTTCTTGGTGACCAGAGTCCTGATCTGTACCCCATTATCATAGAATTCCAGGTGCATCTTGTCTCCATTTTCCTTGTCGATGGTCTTTTCCTGGAGATGCTGGTATGGTTTCAAGAATACATATTTATAACCACCCTCTACGAATTGCATCTCCTGTCCGTTCAAAAATACTTTCATATTAAAATACCCCCGATGTATGTCGCTGTTAACTGCGGCTCCCGGGCTTGATAGCCTCTCCCTGACCCGCCTGGCATAAAGGGCAATCCTCCGGAGGCCAGGATTCAATGTCCATGGTCAGCACCGCTTCCTTGCGGACCCCAAAATCGACTTTACCGGCGCTGCGATCGACCAGCACCCCTATCCCCGCTACCTGGCCACCGGCCTGCTTCACAATCTCCATCACTTCGACCACCGAACCCCCGGTTGTGACAACGTCTTCCACTACCAGTACCTGGTCGCCGGGTTGTATGCTAAAACCCCGTCTTAAGGCCATCTGCCCGTTTTCCCGTTCACAGAAGATGCCCGGTACTTTTAACTGGCGGGCCACTTCATAGGCTACTATGATACCGCCCATAGCTGGTCCGATGACTTTATCTATACCGTCACCAGCGAACTTGGCGGCGATGTGAGCGGCCAGTTGTTCAGTATAGTGGGGATATTGAAGCACCTGGGCACACTGCATGTAACGATTGCTGTGGCGGCCGCTGGTCAATTTGAAATGTCCCTCCATCAGTGCCCCTGATTGGGTAAAAATATCAATTGCTTCCTGCTGGCTTAACATCATTATGCCTCCAATTCATCGATTATTCTGCGCGCGGCAGCTACCGGATCGTCAGCCTGCACAATGGGGCGGCCGATGACCATGAAATCTGCCCCTTGGTCCAGAGCCTGGCGGGGGGTGGTGATCCGCTTCTGGTCGTTGGCAGCTGACCAGAGCGGCCTGATCCCGGGGGTGACTATTTTGAAATCCGGACCGCAAGCTTTACGGATGGGGATGATCTCCTGGGGAGAACAAACTACCCCGCCGATACCAGACTGTTGAGCCATCAAGGCCCATTTCACCACCAATTCTTCCACACTCAAGCTGGTCACCAGCATATCCTCGGCCAGCTCCTGCTGGCTGATACTGGTGAGAACGGTCACGGCCAGCAACAGCGGCGGTGCGGTGCTCTGGCGGTCGGCCTGTTCCCGGGCTGCCTGAGCAGCCTGGCTCATCATCTCCCGGCCCCCGGCGGCATGGACATTGAACATAAAGGTGTTGAAGCGAGTGATCAGCCGGGATGCTGCTGCTACTGTGTTGGGTATGTCATGCAGCTTGAGATCAAGGAACACCCTTCCTCCGAGGTCATGCACCCGTTTGATGATTTCCGGGCCGATGCCATCGTACAGCTGCATGCCGATCTTGAAAACTCCCACATGAGCGCTCAGCTTGCCTACTAATTGCAAAGCCTCCTCGGCGGTGTCCACATCTAGGGCCAATATAATACGGTCCTTGGCTTGCATCATAATCCTCCTAGAATATAAATAATATCTCTATCTTATCGTAAAACTGCTTTCCCAACCAGATCAGCTATTCGCTGCACCCCGTACACCTGCATATAGTCTTGGATTCCCTTCAGGACATCGAAGGCCGCCCGAGGATTGACGAAGTTGCCGGTACCTATTGATACCGCTGAAGCCCCGGCCAAAATGAACTCCAGGGCATCCCGGGCATTCATGATACCACCGCCCCCAAGGATGGGAATGTCCATCTCTCGGTGAACCTGGTAGATCATGCGCAAAGCTACTGGTTTGATAGCCGGTCCGGACAAGCCCCCGAAGATATTGGTCAGCACCGGCCGGCGATGTTCAACATCGATGGCCATGCCCATGAGGGTATTGATCATGGACAACGCATCGGCCCCGCCCTCCCGGGCTGCGTGAGCGATCTCTACAATATTGGTGACATTGGGACTCAATTTGGGCATCACCGGCAGTGAGGTTTCCTTTTTGACAGCTGCCACTACTTGTTGGACCATCCAAGGATCGGTACCGAATTGCAGCCCGCCCTTTTTCACATTGGGGCAGGATATATTGAGTTCGATACCGGCGATCCCGGCATGACCCTCCAAACAGGCGCTGACGGCAGCATAGTCTTCTATGCTATTGCCGGCCAGGTTGGCGATGACGGTGACCCCTTTGTCGCGCAGGTAGGGGAGGTGGTCATGCAGGAAGACCTCAACCCCAGGATTCTCAAGCCCGATAGCGTTGAGCATACCGGCCGGGGTCTCGATTATCCTGGGGGGCGGATTGCCAAGGCGCGCCTCCAGGGTGGTTCCTTTAACGATTACCGCCCCGACAGCGGCGATATCCAGATAATCCTCATATTCACGGCCGTAACCGAAGGTGCCTGAGGCCACCGCCACCGGATTATTCATTTTAATTCCGCCCAGGTCGACCGCTAAGTTCGGAGACGGGTGGTGACCGTTATTCACTCCCAGTCACCTCCCCCGCCGGCGTTTGCTGCATCCACCGGACCTGATCCACATTAAAAACCGGACCGTCCTTGCAGACCTTCACATAGCCGGGCTGGAAGGGATCCAGCTGACAGACGCACCCCAGGCAGGCTCCTACCCCGCAGGCCATGTGTTCCTCCAGGGATACTTCTCCCCAAACGCCACTAGTACTTGCCCACCGGGCTACTAGAGCCATCATCGGGGCAGGCCCGCAGGTATAGACACGGGCATAATCGGTCGCTATTTCATCGTTCAACAGATCAGTCACCCGCCCCGGGTAACCTAAGCTTCCATCCATACTGGCCCTTTTGACGTCTACCCCTATCTTTTCGAAGCGGGCAGCACCGCTCAATTGAGCTGCCTCAGAGGCACCGAAAAGCAGCCGCACCCGACATTCCCTCTGCCGTGCCACCCGGGCCAGGTACATCAGAGGAGCTACTCCGATTCCTCCCCCCACCAGCAGCAGGTTCTCGGCAGAGGCTGGCATTGACCAACCCCGGCCCAGAGGTCCCATGATATTGATGAACTCATCAGCCGCGAACTTAGCCAGTAGGCTAGTGCCTCGCCCGACCACCCGGTACAACAAGGAAATCAGTCCGCTGTCGGGTAATACATCGTAAATGCTCAGCGGCCGGCGCAGCAACGGGTCATAATTATCCGCAGGCCGGATATGGAGGAACTGGCCCGGTTGGCACTGTCGGGCGGTAGCCGGAGCCGCCACATCCATCACATACCAGTCACCGGCTACCTGCCGGTTGTCCAGAATCTTTCCGTTTTCTAATCCAGGCATCATATCAAATCCTTCGAGTAGTTTTAGACCAAACTGCCGCCCTGGGCCACAACATTGCCCTTGACAATGGTCATCCAGGGCCAGCCCTTCAGGGTGCGGCCTTTAAAGGGGGTGTTCTTTCCCTTGGAATGAAATAGAGCCGGATCCACGGTCTTGATCGCCAAGGGATCCAGGATGGTGATGTCGGCATCGGCGCCGATATCCAGGGTACCCTTGTCGATGCCCAGCACCTCTGCCGGGCCGATCGTGAACAACTCCACCATCTCGCTCCAGTCCAGGATACCCTTGTCTACCAGACTATCCATAATCAACGCCACCGCGGTCTCCAGCCCCGATATCCCATAGGCCGCCAGATCATATTCGCAGTCCTTGCTTTCCGGATGATGGGGAGCATGGTCGGTAGCGATACAGTTGACCGTTCCGTCCAGGAGTGCTTCCCGCAGCGCTTCCAGGTGTTCGGCAGAGCGCAGCGGCGGATTGACCTTGGTATCAGTATCATAATCACCCACGATCTCATCAGTCAGGATCAGGTGATGGGGAGTTACTTCACAGGTTACATTTACGCCGCGGAGCTTGGCCGCCCGGATCAAGTTCATGGAACCGCGGGTGGAAGCATGACAGATATGAACATGACTCTTGGTCAGTTCAGCCAGGATGATATCCCGGGCTACCATAATCTCTTCGGCTGCTGTTGGTATGCCTTTCAGCCCATAGAGGAGGGAGTGATATCCTTCATGCATCTGTCCATCCCGACTCAGGCTTAGGTCTTCACAATGGGACAATACCGGCAGATCAAACATCTTGGCATATTCCAGGGCATTCCGCATCAGGGCGGCATCGCTCACCGGCCGGCCATCATCGGTGACTGCCACACACCCGGCGGCGACCAGATCTGCCATCTCAGTAATCTCCTGCCCTGCCTGACGCTTGGAGATGCAACCGATGGGTAATACGTTGACTACTCCCGACCTGACCGCTCTCTCCCGCACGAACGAGGCTACGGCAGCGGTATCGATGACCGGATCGGTATTGGGCATGCAGCAGACGGTAGTAAAACCGCCGGCCGCGGCAGCCCGGGTACCGCTGGCAATATCTTCCTTATATTCGAATCCGGGTTCCCGCAGGTGGACATGCATATCTATGAAACCCGGGCAGACAATCTTGCCGGCTGCATCGATGATGGTACCTTCGCGATCCAGGATATTCACCTCTACCGCCTTTATCAACCCATCCTCGATCATGACATCCATGACCGCATCTATGTCGTTGGCGGGATCCACTACCCGGCCGCCTTTAATAACTAATTTCATCGCGCGTTCCTCCCATCATCAGGAAAAGCAGAGCCATCCTTACTGCCACCCCGTTGGTGACCTGTTGATTGATCATCGAACTTGTACCATCAGCCAGGGCCGAAGAGATCTCCACCCCTCGGTTCATGGGTCCCGGGTGCAAAACCAGCACATCCTCCTTAGCCCGCCGCAATTTTTCAGGACTGAGCATGTACAGGTTGGCATATTCATCCAGCGACGGGAACAAGCCGCTCTGCTGACGTTCTTTCTGTATCCTCAGGACGTTGATGACGTCTGCCCCGTCAATGGCCTGGTCCAGGCTGTAGTAGCTCTTTACCCCCAACTTCTCGATGTCTGGGGGGATCAGGGTAGAGGGACCGGCCACCCTTATCTCACAACCAAATTTGCTGAGACCGTAAATGTTGGACCGGGCTACCCGGCTGTGGAGGATGTCGCCGACTATAGCTACCTTCAATCCTTCCAAGGTACCTTTCTTCTCTCTTATGCTGAACATGTCCAGTAACGCCTGGGTGGGATGTTCGTTGGTACCGTCGCCGGCATTGATCACCCGCATGCTGGTATTGCGGGCGATGTAGTGGGGGGTACCGCTCATGGAATGCCGAACCACCATCAGGTCAAAACCCATCACCTCTATCGTCTTGATGGTGTCTCGCAGGGTTTCCCCCTTCTGCACGCTACTGGTGGAAACCGCCAGGTTGACGGTATCGGCGCTTAGATATTTGCCCGCAATCTCAAAAGAGGTGCGGGTGCGGGTGCTGTTTTCATAGAAGACTGTCACCATGGCCTTGCCTCGTAAAGCAGGCACCTTTTTGATATCGCGTCGGATGATGTCTTTCACCGGCACGGCCGTATCCAGGATAAGCTCCACTTCTTCGCGATTCAACTGCTTCATGCCCAACAGGTCTTTGTGCTCGAATTT
>JAQVXF010000070.1 GCA_028709355.1 Syntrophomonas sp. | reverse complement strand
ACTTTTCTTAGGAACCCAGATTTGCTGGAACTGGAGCAAGCATTGGATTCAGGATTGGATCAGATGGGGTTTGGGACCCAGCCGAGTGAGGCATCGTTACACATGGCCCTCCACCATTCAGTGGACCCGTTCCGGAACGTTCGCCTGCTGGTGGATGAGATGGGTAATCATACTGTAGCGGAGAGAGCTGGGGCCGGATTACAGAGCGCGATCATCATCTCTACATTGATGGCTTACGGGGAGATCAAGAAAGAGGGGGCCATCCTGGCTATCGATGGACCAGAGCTGTTCCTGCACCCGCAAAAAATAAAGGTCTTCCGGGATCGTCTGCTGGCTCTCAGCTCCGGCCATCAGGTCTTGCTGGCTACTCACTGCCCGGCGTTCATCGACATCACCAGGCCGCACCAGATTTGGCTGGTCCGGCGCGAACCCGGTGGGGGGACTACCTTGGCTACAGTAGGGGCAGAAGTTTTTGACACCCAGGAGGAGCAGGAGCTGGGGCGGCACAACTTCCAGGATACCCACCGCAATGAGATATTCTTCAGCGCCGGAGTTATCCTGGTGGCCGACTCTACCACCAAATTCGCCATATGCCTGGTTGCTGCCGGCATGGGGATAGACCTGGGCCGGGTGGGCATTACCGTGATCGATTGCGGCACCAAGCAGCATCTCCTTCAGTATGCCAAATTAGCTGCCGGATTCGACATTCCGTCGGTTGTGATCGCAGAGCTTGGCGTGGTCTCGCCCAGCCAGGATCTGAACCAGGACCAACCAGATAGAGAGGCTATCGCGGTGGGTTCTAATGCATCGATAAATGATAGCCTGCGGACACTAATCGGGGAGGAGAATCTGTTCTGGCTGGAACCCGACCTGGCGGCGATCCTATTTATTGGGCGAAGCCCCGAAACTCAGCTACAAGATGTGGAGGAATCGATCCGGTCTTGCCCGGCGGCGGAGATTCCGCCGGCCTTGACGCGGGCAGTCCAGCGTATCGCAGCGATGACCGGGCATAAAGAATAATAGAGGAGGGGAATCCATATGGCGGCTGGAAAACGGGTAGTCTGGAAAGGGGCCATAAGTTTTGGCTTGGTCAACATTCCGGTGGCGTTGCACACCGCGGTGGGAGAATCTGGCCTGGATTTCGATTGGTTGGATAAGCGGTCGATGGAACCGGTGGGCTACAAACGGATAAATAAAAGGACCGGAGAGGAGATGCTGGGGGAAAATATAGTCAGGGGCATCGCCTATGACCGGGACCAGTACGTGGTGTTGACCGATGAAGAGATCCGGGCCAGCCTGCCTCAGACTACTCAGATGATCGAGATAGAATGTTTTGTGGCCACGGATGAGATCCCCCTGCTATATTTCGAGCGTCCCTACTATTTGGTGCCGGTGGGGCAAGCGGACAAGGCCTATGCCTTGCTGCGGGAAACCTTGGCCCGAACCCAACGAGCCGGTATTGCCCGGGTCGTGCTCCACACCAAACAACACCTGGCGGCTCTTCTGCCGGCAGGACCGGTCTTGATGCTGGTGCTGCTGCGATGGGCCAACCAGATACGCCCGGTGGAAGAGTTGGGACTGCAGGCTGCCAGCGAGTTCAATCCCAAGGAGCTGGACATAGCCCGCCAACTGGTGGATACCATGACCGAAGCCTGGCAGCCCCATAGATTCACAGATTCCTTCCGGGCCCAGGTGATGGCTTTGGTGGAGGAAAAAGCCAGGACCGGCCATATTGAAACCGTCCCTGCCATCGATGACGGCAGCGACAGCGGGGCCGAGGTGATAGATTTGACTGAGCTGCTGCGACGCAGCCTGCAGGCCAAAAGATTGGACCGGGATAAACAGCAGGCGGCCAAGAAAACCAGGGTCCGCAGAAAAGGATGAGCAGGGTGAGCGCGGGAGGGCGGTCGTAAGGTACAGAAGGAGGCCAGCACAGGTTTATGGAGAAGAATGATCCATTGGTCTCTTATAAGGAGAAAAGAGATTTCACCAAGACCTCGGAACCACCGGGTGAGCCCGCCGTGGCAAACCCAAGCTGGTCTTTTGTAGTGCAGAAACACGAGGCTCGCAGCACCCATTATGATCTGCGCCTGGAACTGGATGGGGTTCTGAAGAGCTGGGCAGTACCCAAAGGGCCCAGTCTCGCGCCGGGGGAAAAACGCCTGGCAGTGCAGGTGGAGGACCATCCCCTGGCTTATTTAAATTTCGAAGGGACCATCCCGGCCCATCAATACGGGGCCGGCACAGTATTAATCTGGGATCGGGGAACCTGGGAGCCGGTCGGCGATCCCCACCAGAGCTTGGCATCGGGCCAGATAAAGTTCAACCTGTATGGGCAGAAACTCCAAGGAGCCTGGGTCCTGGTGCAGATGCGGCCCAAAAACGGCGGCAAGAAAGAATGGCTGCTCATAAAGGAAGGGGAGGGCAAACATGGGCGGGAGAAGGAATCTCACCGGGGGCAGGTATCGCCGCCCACCGCGCAGCCAGATGTTAATCTGCTGTCTCTGCCGTCCGGGGCCAGTCGGGCCGAGGTGCCGGCCCGACTGGCTCCCCAACTGGCGACCTTAGTAGACCGAGTGCCGAATGGGGATGACTGGATCTATGAGATAAAATTGGACGGCTACCGGATACTAACCCGGGTTGATACGGGGGCCGTGACAATATATACCCGCAACGGTCTGGACTGGACCAGCAAGCTAGGCAGCCTGGTGGAACCGCTGCAAGCACTAAGAGTCGCCCCGGGCTGGTTGGACGGGGAGATAGTGGTGCTGGGGGGCGATGATATGCCTGACTTCGCAGCCCTACAGGCCGCCTTTGAGGCCGGTTGCAGCGATGAGATAGTCTATTTTATCTTCGACATGCCCTTTTACGCAGGATATGATCTGCGTCGGGCCAGTCTGCTGGGCCGCCGGGCTTTGCTGAGTCAGGTTTTAAGAGAATCGACCTCGGCCCGGCTTCGTTTCAGCGCAGATTTCACTGCCACCGGTGCCGATATCCTCAGCAGCGCTTGCAGTATAGGGCTGGAGGGGGTAATGGGGAAAAGAAAAGAATCAGCCTATGTGTCCGGCCGGTCGCCCAGCTGGATAAAACTAAAATGCCGGCCGCGGCAGGAATTCATCATTGTGGGCTACACGCCCTCATCCGCGCCGGGGCGCGCGTTCAGATCCCTCTTAATGGGTGTGCACGATGAGGCAGGTCATCTGCATTATGCAGGCAAAGTAGGTACCGGCTTCAATGCTCTTAATTCTGCGGCCATCAAAGAAGGCCTGGACTATCTGGCCACCGACCGGAGCCCCCTGTTAGAGGTGCCTAAGGGCGTCGAGGCTAACTGGGTGCGCCCGGAAATGGTGGCAGAGGTATCTTTCGCCGCCTGGACCCGGGATGGGCTGATCCGGCAGGCAGCTTTCCAGGGTCTGCGCAGGGATAAGAGGCCGGATTCGATAATCCGGGAGCAACCAGCCAACCCAGCCTTAACAGGAATCCCCGGAAAACAGGCCAAGCCAGGCAGGCCAAGGGCAGTAGAACCTCCGTCCTATACCATAACCAATCCGGATCGGGTGGTGGATAAAACCACTTCGTTTACTAAACTGAATCTGGCCACTTACTATCAGATGGCTGCCCCCTGGATACTGCCCCATCTGCGGGAACGCCCGGTATCCTTTTTGCGGGCTCCGGAGGGCTTGGGGGGAGAGTTCTTTTTCCAGAAGCATGGAGTAAAAATGAAGATACCCGGATTAACGATGCTTGATCCGGCTTTAAATCCGGGACATCCGGCCATGATGTCTATTGATAGCGAGGAATCGTTAATAGGGGCGGTGCAGATGAATGTTATAGAGTTCCACACCTGGAACGCCACCGTCAAGAATATCGACAAACCGGATCGGATGGTTTTCGATCTCGACCCCGGCGAAGGAGTTGCATGGCCGGTTATAATGGAAGCGGCCGAGCTGACCCGGGCCCTGTTGGAGGAGCTGGAGCTGCAATGCTTCCTAAAAACCAGCGGCGGCAAAGGACTGCATGTGGTGGTCCCATTAAAGCCCCGCGATGATTGGGAGACAGTCAAGACCTTCTCCAAAGGCGTGGCTGCCCATCTGACCAGGATCATACCGGACTATTTTACCGATATCAGCGGACCTCGCAACCGGATCGGCAAGGTGTTCATTGACTATAACCGCAATAGCCGCGGCGCCACCACGGTGGCCGCTTGGTCGGTACGTGCCCGCCCCGGCATGGGGGTCTCTATGCCTTGCTCCTGGGAGGAACTGAGGGGACTTACCAGCGGGGCCCACTGGACCATCGCCAACGCTGACCTGCGGCTGGACAGCGGCCAGGATCCCTGGAAGGAATACCGTACGGCCCGGCAGATTCTGAAGGCGGCCAGCAAGAAACTGATGCTGCCGCGCTGATTTATAGAAGGGCAGGCTTCAAACCCCTGCCTCAAAAATCGGTGGCTGATATGCTATAATCACAGAGGATTTACATAATGTACAAGGAGTTGGTGGCACCATGGGCTGGAGCTTGTTGAATTTCAGCGGAGAAGAGATTTTGGAGATAGCTCTGCAGATAGAGGAATCGGGCAAAACATTTTACGAGAAAGCCTTGGACTATGCCGAGCAGACCCATGTCAAAGAGATGCTGGTCTTCCTGGCCCAGGAAGAGGAGAAGCATATCGAGGCCTTCACCAAGTTGGGTTCCACCCTAACTAATTATTTCGTCCCCAAGGAAAGATATGCGGGTGAATACGAGGATTATGTGAGATCTTTGGTGAACAGCCACATTATCCAGATAGCGGCGGTCGAGGATAAAGTGAAGAGCATTCAAAGCGATCAGGACATTCTCCATTTTGCCCTGAGCTTCGAGCGGGATTCGATCGTCATCTTCCAGGAGTTCAAAAACATGGCTAACAAGGCTGGGGGTGAAATCCTGGAACGGCTGATAGAGGAAGAAAAAGGTCATATCAGGAAGATCAACAGCCTATTTCATAAATGATCGCAAGACCAGGCAAAAATATCAGCTGCCCAGCCTAAATGGTTGGCAATATTTGATCTCCCCTGCGTATCAATAAGAAAGGGTTTCTTCGGCCGCGTCGGGACGGTGCAAAATTAATCGTGCAATACCAGGGAGGCTGCGGGCCGACCACCAGATGATCTTAAAAACTGCATATATTGTTTATTTATAGGGTTACTCTTGATAAAGGCAAACCCGTCGAAAGGCGGGGACGCAAAACCACGGGTCTAAGACCACCAGGTTATGACAGCCGGGTCGCCGGGAGCAGAGAGACGATTTTGTTTCGACCTGCTGGGCCGATGGCTGGGGCAGGTTTTTTTGCTTTCCCGGGATCGAGTCTGATTAAGTCTATATGGAAAGAAGTAATGGCGAGACATGAAAAAACAAAGGATAGGGCAGCAGAGATTATTCTGCATACTGTTGATATTGATAGGGAGCATGGTGCTGGCCGCCCTGCCCTACCGGGCCCAATTCCGGGTCCAGGCCCATCAAGCCGCCGCCGTTGCGGTAGACAATGTCCTCATAGTGGGGCACAGCCTGCAGATGGGGGAACAAAGCCTCGATATCCAGGATCGGCCCGCCTTGTTCATAGACTCATATTGCCGTGATTTGCTGCCGGATATCCTTTTGATCCCGGAGGCCAGGCGGCCCTATGTGATCGTGACCGCCGATACCCAACCGGACTTCATGCCAGAGGGGATCAACTACTACTGGTCGCCCAACACCGGGACCAAATCGCCGGCCCTGGTATGGTATGACCAGAAACTGGTGGGCTACATGTACTCGGCGGTGGAACCGTTGTTATATCAATTGAGTTATCCCCGCTTGATAGGGGAGGGGCAGACCGATAATCGCCTGGATGCTGACGGGACCAACCGCAACGCCGCCCGGGCCGCCCAGCAGATCAGCGGCACTGAGCTGGCACCGGGGGAAGTATTCTCGTTTTATGACTATGTGGCACCATCACCCCAGAATGGCTATGTGGAGGGACTGACCCTGTTCAACACCGAGGAAGGTCCCCAGTGGCAGCCGGATATCGGCGGCGGGATATGCCGCACCGCTACCGCCCTGAACTTTGCGGTGGAAGAAGCGGGCATGGAGGTTATCGAACGCCATAACCACACCGAAACCGTGTCCTATGCCAGATTAGGAGAAGACACCGCGGTGGCCCGCAGTTCCGGGTGGGATTATAGATTCCGCAACACCACCGATAAGACAGTGCGGATAGTCGGGATTCAGCAGGAGGACAGATTGATTTTCGAGATTTACGAACTACTGGACCAGTCCCAAGAATTTCGAACTCTGTAAGCATGAATACAGAGGTGCGGGCCTAAAATAAAACTGTCGGAAAATTCCTTTTCCGATTATAATAATCACAACTTAATACCATAGTTGTTAAGACACAAGTGTTCGTATGGATTAGATTGACTAAGTATACGAGCA
>JAQVXF010000069.1 GCA_028709355.1 Syntrophomonas sp. | reverse complement strand
GATTGGAAGATATCAGGATGTCCATCGAAGGCGAGATGGTTGAGGCCAATTTCCGCCGACGATCGTATATCCCGGTATTGAAAAAATCGGTCAGGACGTAGTTTATGTTGGAAGCACAGATGAGGCGGCGGATCGGCACCCCCATCCGGCTGGCGTAGAAAGCAGCCAGGATATTACCGAAGTTGCCAGTAGGCACCACCACGTTGACCCGCTCTCCCTCACTGATATGAGCGGCCGCCAGCAGATCCACATAGGCAGATACATAATAGACTATCTGCGGCAGCAGCCTACCCCAGTTGATGGAATTGGCCGATGACATCTTCATTCCATTGGCAGCCAGTTTGGCGACAAAGTCAGGATCGGCAAATATCTGCTTGACCCCGTTCTGGGCATCATCGAAGTTGCCCTCTACCGCCGCTACCATAACATTTTGGCCGGTCTGGGTGATCATCTGCCGCCTCTGCACTTCACTGACCCCACCTTGGGGATAGAAAACCACGATCTTAATCCCGGCCACATCCTGAAAACCGGCCAAGGCTGCCTTACCGGTGTCCCCCGAGGTCGCCACCAGGATCACTATCGCGTTTTTCTCGCCGGTCTTCTCCGCACTGGTGACCATAAGGTGGGGCAGCATCTGTAAGGCCATATCTTTGAAAGCACAGGTAGGCCCGTGCCATAACTCCTGGATAAATACTCGGTCGCCCAGCTGCACCAGGGGAGCGATGCGGGGATCATCGAAACTCTCCGCATTATAGGCCTGGTCCACGCACCGGGCTATCTCGGCGCTGGTAAAATCAGTCAGGTAGTCAGCTATGACCTCTTTGGCCCGATCCTGGTAAGTCATCCCTGCCATGGCGGTGAACCTTGATGAATCGATACGGGGAATGGATTCGGGAACGAACAGTCCCCCGTCGGGAGCGATCCCCATCTTGATAGCTTCAGCCGCAGATACAGGAGCAGTCTGTCCCCGGCTGCTGATATATAACATTGTCAAGTGACCTCCTTCCATCCGGCGCAGCTATGTGGCCAGGATATTTAACTATTCTACAACGAAAGAATGCTTATATAAAGGCTTGCCGCTCCATTATTTCGTGAAAGCTGTTGCGATTTTGTATATCATATAAAGAGAAGTCACAGTAGGTAAAAGAGGACTTCGGCTATGGAGGACAAGCTATGCCCCAGTTCATAACCCTTGTAGTTATCATCATCTTGTTGAAGATATTATTTGACTACTTGAAGACGAACCCCATCAAAACCAAACCGGCCCCCCGAGGCGACTTCATCGATATCAGCGAAAAATGGATAAACGCCGATCAGATGCCTTACCAAAAGAACGAATACCTGATGAGCAATCGGGAATTGATGGCCTTCAAGATGGTCGAGGCCCTTCTGAACGACAGCAGCTACACGGTATTTCCGCATGTCCCGATGGCCGACCTGCTGATGGTCCCCACCGGCATCCAAAACCGCCAGGAATACCTCTATCGGATCAAAGAGCGCAGCCTGGATATGGTAGTCTTTGATCGGCAAAATTTAATCCCAGCCCTGGTGGTCAACATTAGGGCCCCGGAGGGGAGCAAGCGCCAGCAGATCAGCGACCAATTCACAGAAGACGCCATTAAGACTGCCGGGTATAAGTTGGTCACCCTGGATCTGAACAATCCCCCCGGGCAGGATGAACTGCTGCACCAGTTGCGAGCCAACGGTCTGGATTTGGGTCAATCGCTACGACCCCACAACCCGCTGTAAACCGGACCGGCTGCTGCAAATTTTCGAGCTTCTATGTCGCTGGCCAGACACTCGCGCTCACGTTGGCCTGGAGGAGAGAATGGAATTAATCAAAATAAGCGGTAATACCCATTATATTCCTGCTGCCACCAATATTGGGGTGTTCGCTTTCAAAGACAAGTACACCCTGCTCATCGATACCGGGGACAGCAACCAACAAGGTCGCAAAATTGCATCAGTTTTGCAGGCTAATAGCCTCAGTGTCAAGTATATAGCCAACACCCACAACCATATCGATCATGCCGGAGGCAATGCCCATTTTCACGAACACTATCCGGGCAGCTATTTCCTGGCCTCTGCGGATGAAAAGCTGGTGCTGGAAAACGGATTCTTGTTCCCCCTTTATCTGTACGGCGCCCATCCTCCCCGGGAGCTTTCCCGCCACTTTTTGAAAAACCGGGAATTAGTGGTGGACGAAGTCCTGTCCCCCGGAGCCTGCCGGATCAACGAGGGGCGTTTCGAAATAGTCAGCCTGCCCGGCCATGCCCGCAGTCAGATCGGTATAGGCACCCGCGACCGGGTCTGTTTCCTGGGCGACTCCCTCTTCAGTGAAGATATAATCGCCAAGTACTCCTATCCCTTCCTCTACGACATCGAGGCCCAGTTGTCCACCTACGCTGTCATCGAGGAACTGGACTATGATCACTTTGTCCTCGGTCACGCCGACCAGGTACATACCCGGGCAGCAATATCGCAGCTAATCCGGCTCAACCGGGACAACCTGCTCTATTACCTGGACCTGATCCGGGATCTGCTCGGTCAGCCCCACACCCGCGAAGAGTTGCTGGAAGAGATATGCATTCTGGCCGAACTGCAGCTGGATTTCAAGGAATACTATTACTCCCTCTCCACCACGGGCGCCATTATCACCTTCCTGCATGACAAGGGCGAGTTGGAATACCAACTGGAAAACGGCAAGATGTTTTTCTACCGGCGCTAAAGACCGCTGACACTGCTCTTGCCTCAATAGCCAGTTATCATCCCGCCTGCCCCAATGACGCCACTGCATCGCGCTCATTTCCACATTGACTATTATAGACGGTCAGGAAAATGTCTTGATCGCGGGATCCAGCATCGCCAGGCAGCAAACCAGGACTCTGGCCACATTCGCTGATAAATAAAAGAAGGTCCGGCAAAAACCGGACCCGGACTGATTCCTGAAACATGGTCGGAGTGACTGGACTTGAACCAGCGGCCTCTACGTCCCCAACGTAGCGCTCATACCAAACTGAGCTACACCCCGACGCAAAGAATATTCTATAACACTATGGATCTTTCGTCAAGCAAGTAAGCCGGTGATGATAGATCCGTCATTCAACCGAGGGCTTCGGCCGACTGCCACCGGTTGCCTATCGCACAATAAACAGCCAACTGCTATGCGTGCCCAGGAGACTGCCATGATTTATTTCCCGGGCCTCTGACCCAGTGATGGCAATTGACCGAAAGCAACTCTACTTAATGATCATCACTGACTTTTTGCTGTGGGAAGCTACCTTTTGGGACACACTGCCCATCAAGAAACCGGTGGCAGCGGTTCGGCCTATATGTCCCATCACGATGAGATCGATATGGTTGGCATCGGCATACTTGATGATTTCCTGGGCGGGGTTGCCGCTCAGCATCTCCTGAAAACACTCCACCCTATTCTCCCGGGCCAGGTCCCGGCACTTGTCCAGGACTTCCTGGAGGGACCCGGTCCAGGCATAGATGACTTCGGTCATCAACGGGGTAGGAGCATCGGCTACGTTGTCTATGTCACTGAGGACCGAATAATTGATTACCGACACCGCAAACAATTGAGCCTTGTACACCCGGGCCAGGTCCACCGCCTGGGCTATCACCTGGTCCGCCATCTTGGAATTGTCCAAGGCCACCAAAATCTTCTTGATCATATCCTATCCCCTCCCAGTACATTTAAGTTGTCCCTGCTGCCCGAACAGTTCGCTGTTCTGACCAAATCCTAACTTATTCCGCCTGCTCCAGGTGAAACGCGCTGTGCAGAGCCTTTACGGCGTCTTCGAGGCGATCTTCATCGATAATACAGGAAATCTTGATCTCCGAGGTGCTTATCATGTGGATATTGATGTCCTTGCGGGCCAGAGCATCGAACATTCGGGCAGCCACTCCCAGGTTGCTCTGCATGCCTGCGCCCACGATGGAAACCTTGGCCACCTCGATGCTGTAGGACATTCCCGAAGCCCCGATCTTAACCACGATCTCGTTAACCACATGCCGGGCTTTGTTGAATTCATCCCGGTCGATGGTGAAAGCGATGTCATTGCGGTCATCCCGCATGGCGCTCTGTATGACCATATCCACGTTGATGCGATGGTCAGCCAGGAGCTTGAAGATTATGCTGGCGACCCCAGGATGATCGGGTACGTCGAATAGAGCTATTCGGGCTACATTGGTATCATGAGCGACTCCGCTTACAACTCTTTGATTCTCCATCTTTGCAACCTCCGTAATCAAAGTACCGGGATGATCGTTAAAACTATTTCTGACTTCCACATCCACATGATACAACATGGCAAACTCAGCCGCCCGCGGTTGCAGGACCACTGCTCCCAAGCTGGCCATCTCCAACATTTCATCATAGGATATCACCGATAGCTTGCAGGCATCCTCGACGATACGAGGATCGGCTGTATATACCCCGTCAACGTCTGTGAATATTATACAATGATCGGCTTTGAGACTGGCGGCCAAAGCCACCGCGGTTGTATCCGACCCACCCCTGCCAAGGGTGGTTATCTCACCTTCCGGCGAAATTCCTTGGAAGCCGGCTATGATGACCACCTTATTCTGCTCGATCTCTTTCTGAATGCGGCTGGTATCCAATTTCATGATCCGGGCTTTGCCGTGTTGGCTGTCCGATTGAATGCCGGCCTGCCAACCAGTCAGGGAGACCGCTGGGCATTGCTTGTTGGCCAGGGTCATGGCCAGCAGGGCAGCCGACTGCTGCTCCCCGGTAGCCAGCAACATATCCACTTCCCGGGGGGAAAGGTTCCTATCAATATTCCAGGCCAGTTCCAGCAGTTCGTCGGTGGTATCACCCATAGCCGATACTACCACTACTATGTCATTGCCCTGGCTTCTGAGCTCGGCGATTCGCTCGGCCACATTGTCGATCCGGTCCAGCGACGCCACCGAGCTGCCACCGAACTTGGTCACCCATAGAGACACTGTTGTTCACTCCTTCTATTCTTCGATGCCCTCGAGCCTGATCACGTTGTTGATTTCTGATACTATGTCCATTCCTTTAAGTATCCGCAGTGACTCCTGTAAGTGTTTCTCTTTGACAGTATGGGTGATCAGGATCAACTCCGCCTTATCAGCGCTGCTGGTCTTCTGGACCACGGAGGCGATGCTGACATCATTGGCGCCAAAGACACCAGCGATGCCCGCCAGCACTCCGGGACGATCAGTCACGTTCATACGTACATAGTATTGAGCCGACAAATCATCAATTGGAATCATCTCTTTTTCTTCGAAACAAGTACAGCCGATCCTGGTATTGATTTGGAAAGCCATGTTGCGGCCGATCTCGATGATATCACCTACCACCGCACTGGCAGTGGGCATCTGCCCGGCTCCCCGGCCATAGTGCATGATATCCCCGACCGCATTACCACGCACAAATACAGCGTTGAAGACCCCGTTGACATTAGCCAGGGGATGACTCATGGGCACAAAGGCCGGATGCACTCGGGCCTGGATCCTGCCATTCACCTCTTTGGCGATCGCCAGCAGTTTGATAACGAATCCCAACTCCCGGGCATACAAGATATCCTTGGCGCTGATAGAGGTGATACCTTCCACATAAACGTCGGCCAGGGTCACCCGGCTGTTGAACGCGATCGAAGAAAGGATGGCTATCTTGCGGGCGGCGTCCAGGCCTCCCACATCTGCGGCAGGATCAGATTCGGCATAACCCAGCTGCTGGGCTTCCCGCAGGACTTCATCAAAATCCCGGCCTTCCTGACTCATCTTGGTAAGGATATAGTTGGTGGTGCCATTCAATATCCCTATCACTTCCTGGATCTGGTTGCCGGCCAGGGACTGCTTCAAGGGATACACGATAGGTATCCCCCCGCCCACGCTGGCCTCGAAATAAAAATCCACCCGGTTCTCGGCTGCGGCTGCAAACAACTCCTCACCATATTCAGCAATCAGATCCTTATTGGCGGTTACTACATGTTTGCCATGTTTCATGGCGGCGGTTATGTAACTGCGGGCCGGCTCTATCCCCCCGATCAGTTCCACCACGATGTCTATGCATGGATCATCCAAAATCGTATCGATCTGGCTGGTGATTATTGACTCGTCCAGTCCCAAACCCAGGCATTTCTGCCGGTCCAGTTCCAGTACTCTGGCGATCACTATGCTGGAACCGGTCTTGGCTTCAATGGCGGTCCGGTTTTGCTCCAGCAGTTTGACTACCCCCGATCCTACCGTACCACAGCCTAATAAGCCTATCCTAATCATTTGATTACCTCCTGATTCCGACATTATAGCACTTGCCAATCCCGGGGAGCAATGATGCCCCTTGAACCGACGAGGTAGTCACTTTACTATCCATTTGGGGATAATTCCATAAAAATAAACTCCGGCAACAGATGTTTCCCGGAGTTGGATGCCGTTTCTTGAAGCTTGGTTAGATACCTTTCGG
>JAQVXF010000068.1 GCA_028709355.1 Syntrophomonas sp. | reverse complement strand
GGCCACCAGCGCTACCTGCAGATTGGCATCCTGATTCCTCAAGCCGTTTTGGTAGGCCTGGTTGGCGGCCTTTTGCATCTCGGGATCGAGGGTCGTATACACCCGCAAGCCCCCCCGGTAGACCATGGTATCGCCGTATTTTTCCCGCAAGTAATCGCGCACCACAGCCACGAAATAGGGGGCATCGTTGGCCGCGAATCGAGCTCGCTTGTATGCCAGCGGCACCTTGGCTGCGGCTTCCTTCTCCTCGACGGTGATCATGCCTTCAGCTACCATCCTCTGCAGAACTTGCTGTTGCCTGGCTTTGGCCTCTTCCGGGCGCAAGTAGGGATCGTAATAGCTGGGACTCTGGGGCAATCCCGCCAGGAGTGAGGCTTCGGACAAACTGAGGTCGATAGCCTTTTTGGCAAAGTAGGTGCGGGACGCCAGTTCCACCCCATAAGCACCTTCCCCGAAATAGATGCTGTTGCAATACATGGTCAGGATCTCCTCTTTGCTGTAACGATTCTCCATCAGGATAGAATAATAGAGCTCCTTGATCTTGCGGCTCCAGGTCCTCTCGTTGCTCAGAAACAAGGTTTTGGCAGTCTGCTGGGTTATGGTGCTGCCGCCAGCGACGATCTTGCCAGCCTTTATGTTTACCCACATAGCCCTAGCCAATCCCCTGACATCCACCCCATGATGCTGGTAGAAGTCCTTGTCCTCGACCGCGATTATGGCATTCAAAAAGTGGGTTGAGATCTGGTCGATCTCCACCTGGACCGTATTCTGTTCCGCCAGTCCCTGCAACACCTGCCCGTTTACATCATAGATCGTCGATGGCTTGGGAACTACCGCGGAAGGAAGACCGATGTTGAAAGCGGTTCCAAAGAGAACCGCAATCATGATCAAAGTCGTTAGTATTAACTTGCGCAAAATCAATATCCTCCCCTTTGAAAAGACTCTTGCTATGCTGCGTGACTATCCCGGATGCCTGACTCTGATTGACAATGGCCCGCTTATACATGTATATTATTAATCTAGGAGCCGGCACCGACAAGTCAATTGTAACAATAATGCCGGTCAAATTCTAATCTGGAAGGCGGTGGTGAAATGGAACCTATACCCGCGGATCGATCGTCATGCTCAAGGATTGCCAACCGCAACCCAATAAATAGGAGGGACTCATTTCAGCACCGACCGGTCTGGTAGCCCTCCTGTGTAAAAAAGGAGGGATAGCGATTTGATAAAGACTTATTGGTACAATCATGCCGATACCAAGATGTATCATGATGTGGACCTGGCCACCACCAGCGAACTGCTGGCCTCGCCAGAAAACCTGCTCTGGATAGATCTCTACGACACCTCCGAGCAAGAACTCGCCTATATCGGGCAGATTTTCGACTTTCATCCCCTGGCCCTGGAAGACTGCCTGCAGGAAAGTCCCCGCGCCAAGATCGACGATTACGATGATTACTATTTCTTCGTCTTCCACGCCCTGCGCTATTTCGAGGAGGCCGAGGAAGAGGACGAAATATCCAGTATCGAACTGGATGTCTTCATCGGCGCCAATTATATAGTCACCATCCACCCGGTGGCGCTGCTGGCAGTGGGCAAGGTGGCCCGGGTCAGCTTGAAGACCAACGACTATATGAAACGGGGACCAGACTACCTGCTATACCGTATCGTCGACAATATAGTCGATGACTCCTTCCCCATTATCGAGAGATTGGGGGAACGCATCGACGACCTGGAGGACAGCGTATTCCTCAGCAAAGGTCAGCAAATTACCGAGGACATCTCCACTCTGCGGCGAACCATCATCCTTTTGCGCAAAGTGCTGATTCCCCAGCGGCACATATTTATAAATATTAAAGGACGTTACTCTTTCTTCGTCCAAGATGACAACATCCCTTATTATCTGGACCTGGCTGACAATCTCAACAGCATCCTGGATACCGTCAATACCTACCGCGACCTTCTCAATAGTACCATGGAGACTTATTACTCAGTGGTCAGCGGCCGCACCAACGAGATCATCACCATCCTGACCATAATCAGTATAATCATGATGCCGCTAACAGTGATAACCGGATTCTTTGGCATGAACGTCGACTTTCCCGGACGCGAACACCCTTTCACCATGTGGTTCATCCTGCTGGGCATGGGGATTTTGGCGGTGGGTATGTTGAGTTTCTTCCGCCACCGCAGGTGGGTTTAAAAGCCCTCCATCTAATCAAACAAGGCCCTCGTCCATCCGCAAGATGTTCGAGGGCCTATTCTTTTTAGCAACTCTATCCCTGGTGCGTGTCGCCAGTTGTTGCTCCCATCAGGAATACTTGATGGCGATATTACGCAGCAGATTGGCTACATCCTCGATATGGTCCTGGGCCATCTCGATATGTTCGTAGACACCCCGCCATTTTAGGATACGGACGGCGTTTTTCTCGTTTTCGAACAGATCGCCTAAGCCCTGCCGGTAGTATTTATCCTGTTTATGTTCTAATTGCCGGATTTGCTCGCAATATTCCAGCATCATCATCTTGTTTTGCTCCATCCTGGAAAGCAGTTGAATGGCTTTGCTTTGCAACAGCAGCGCCTCGTATAACACATTTATCATCTGCTTGATCCACGCATTGGGTTTGCCTTGTTTGATCAGGCAGAGGATATCGATGATTCCGGTTATATAATCAAGGGTACTGGCCAATTTCTGAACCAATTGCAGGGCGTCCTCACGGTCGAAGGGCAGTATGAAACTAGTATGCAGTTTGCGCACTAAGGTCTCGATGATGCGGTCGCCCTCATTCTCCAGAGCTGTCAGCGAAGCCATTTTGGCGTCCAGATTGTTGTAGTTTTCGACCACATCGTTGAGGATATCGCCCCCGGCCACAACCACCCGGGCACTCTCGTTGAAAAGAAAGAATAGATTTTCGTCCTTGTTGCCAAATAAAGCCATGCGCGTCCTCCCCTGTCGTTATATACCGTCGATGGCAATGCTGCGGTTATTAGAGCGCCCGCATGTAGTCGGGGCGCAGGTAACTACGGTCGTTGGTATCTATGACCGATTGGATCAGGTCCAGCATCTTCTGCTTATCCTCCGGCAGCCTCCCCCTGATGGCTAGGTAATTGGAGGCATGATTACTGCGGAATTCGGTGCCTTGGACATCCAGCCCTTGGATGATTATCCTCAATTCATCCAGGATCTCGAAGGGATTGGGCAGTTCATATTCGCCCCGCTGGGCCCGCCGGTAGATCTCGGTCTTCGGTTCCAGCATCAGGGTCAAGGCCCCAACATAATCGGGATTTATTTCATTGAGGATCTTGGCGGTGTTCACAGCATGCTCGACCGCTTTAGGGGTGCGCCCCGCCAGTCCCAGCACGATGGTGGCCGACAGCAGAATGCCCGCTGCCCTGATTTTCCGGCCCGCCTCCACCATCTCCTCGTAAGTTACTCCCTTTCTAATGTCCGCCAGCAGTTCACGATCACCAGTTTCCACGCCCAGGTAGGCAATGGTCAGTCCTGCTGCCTTCAATGCTGTCAATTCATCCATTTCTTTACCCAGGATACTATCCGGGCTGGCATAAATACCGACGTGCTTCAAGCTGGGAAAAGTATCATAGAGAACCGAGATTATTTCTAACAGTTCGGGGGTGGGCATGGCCAGAGCGTCGCCATCAGCTAAGAATACTTTGTACAGATCACCATAATACTCCTTAGCCATGCGTATATCTGCCATGATCTCCGCCAGGCTGCGTACCCGGTATTTCTTATCCTTGTACATCGAACAGAAGGTACAGCGGTTGTGAGAGCAACCTACCGTACACTGTAAAATATAACTCCGCGCCTCACTGGGTGGCCTAAAAACATTGCCCTCATATCTCATTGCCGTGCCTCCCTGTATTATCCATGGAAAAACCAATATTTACGCCCTGTCAGAGCGGTTCTTAACAATTATTGCGGGTGTGCATCGGTACTACACAAGTTCAACCGGGATTATTCCTGCCCCGGGCTTTGACCTGTCCCCTGGTACGAAGCTGGCGGTCACGAATAAAACCCGACATCCAGTAAATCAGGACGAAGAAGAAGATACCTAACAGCACAGTCGTGTAAGAACCGTCCGCTATCAACAAACCGGCCAGCGCGCTAAGCAACAGGGCGGCAGCGGTGGTCGTACCAGCCCCTCGCCTATCTTGCCTGACATGCACCAATCCGGCGAACAGAAAACCCAGGGCCGCAGGAATGGAGGCAGTCAGGCGGGCGGGATCCCCCACTCCCGGGGTCTCCTCATATATACCGGCCGCTATAATATAGAGCAAAGCCGAACTGATGCTCACGATGGCGAATACCCGCCCCGATCTGGTTTTATCCTGACGGTTGCTGATCAGCCCCAGCATGAATCCGGCTATCCCGGCCAGAGCCAGGCGCAGCAGGAGGATCTCCACTTCTACAGGACCTGGTAGTTGGGCGATTCTTTGGTTATGAATACGTCGTGGGGGTGGCTTTCGGTCAGCCCTGCATTGGAGATGCGGATAAACTTGGTGGTGGTTTTCAATTCCTCGATGTTGACCACCCCGCAATAGCCCATCCCGGCTCGCAATCCTCCGACCAGCTGGAATATAGTCTCGGACACCGATCCCTTAAAGGGGATACGTCCTTCGATTCCTTCCGGAACCAACTTTTGGGCACCCTCTTGGAAATAACGATCACTGCTGCCGTCCGCCATGGCCGCGATCGAGCCCATCCCCCGGTATACCTTGTAACGACGCCCCTGCAGCACCATTTCTTCGCCGGGACTCTCCTCCGTGCCGGCCAGGAGGTTGCCCATCATGACCGCGTCAGCTCCAGCAGCGATGGCTTTGACGATGTCCCCGGAATATTTTATCCCACCATCGGCGATGACTGGTATCTGGTATTTACTGGCCACCCCCGCACAATCAATCACAGCTGTTATCTGGGGGATGCCGATCCCGGCGATGACCCTAGTGGTGCATATCGAACCCGGTCCGATACCCACCTTGATGGCATCTGCACCAGCTTGGATGAGGGCTTCAGTAGCTTCGGCGGTTCCAACATTGCCGGCGATAAGCTCCACGGTCGGGAACTTGGCTTTGATATCCCGCACAATCTGGATCACACCCTCGGAATGGCCATGGGCGGTATCGACTACCAAGACGTCGACGCCGGCGTCCTTGAGCGCCTCCACCCTTTCCAGGGTATCCCTGGCGATACCTACGGCGGCTCCGACTATCAGTCTGCCCCGGCCATCCTTGGCCGCCCGGGGGTATTTCTGGGTCTTTTCGATGTCTTTGATGGTTATAAGCCCCATCAGGTTGAAATCATCATCGACCAGGAGCAGTTTCTCGATCTTGTGTTTACGCAGCAGTTGCTTGGCCTCTTCCATGGTGGTGCCTACCGGCGCGGTGACCAATCTTTCACTGGTCATGATGTTGCGGATCGGTTGCTCGAAGTCCGTTTCGAAACGGAGATCACGGTTGGTGAGGATTCCCACCAGCTTGCGGCCTTCGGTGATGGGTACTCCCGAAATATGGTAGTGCTCCATTATCTTCAGAGCATCTTTGACTTTGTTGTCGGGTGCTAAAAAGAAAGGATCTGAAATAATACCATGCTCAGACCTTTTTACCCGGTCGACCATGCCGGCCTGTTCTTCTATGGTCATGTTTTTATGAATTATGCCGATACCACCCTCCCGTGCCATAGCTATAGCCATGCGTGATTCGGTGACGGTATCCATACCAGCGCTCATGATGGGAGTCTCCAAGCGCACGTTCTTGGTCAATTGGGTGGAGACATCCACGTCTTGGGGCATGATCTTCGAATGTCCGGGGATCAGAAGAACATCATCAAAAGTGAGACCTTCTTTGCTGAATCTATCTGTCATTTCTTTGGCCTCCTTGTAAAATTTCAAATAATGATATCTCATTGTAACCTAATTATCAATGGAAGCGCCATCGATCACAACTTCATCTTCTGCAGTTATCTGCCTCGATCCCAGAAAAGAGAAGCGCCTGGCAGACGCAGCCAGTTGCGCTGTCATGGCGGTTTTAGGTACCAATTACCATTCCCGGCCGTTTAGAGGTAAGAGCCCGGTATACAGGATGAGATTCATTGCTTAAGCTCCTTGCCTGCTGCCCTGATCGAGGCCGGAATCGCTGCGGTGCAACACACTGAGCCTACACCCCGGTGTGTCCAAATCCTCCCGACCCCCGCTCGGTGCTGTTTAATATCTCTACTTCAACAATCTCTGGCTTTAGCACCGGGGCAAAGACCATCTGGGCGATTCTTTCCCCTCTGGTCAGGATGTATTCCTGGTCCCCCAAGTTTATGACGATAACCTTGATTTCTCCCCGGTAATCAGAATCGATGGTGCCCGGAGTATTCAAAAGGGTGAGGCCGTGGTTGAGAGCCAATCCGCTGCGGGGTCTGATCTGCGCCTCACAAACATCGGGGAGGGCGATGGCTATACCGGTCGGCACCAAAACCCGCTGTCCCACCCCGATCAGCAACGGTGCCTG
>JAQVXF010000067.1 GCA_028709355.1 Syntrophomonas sp. | reverse complement strand
GGACTACCCGCCGCCGGGCTACCCGGATCGCCTGGCTCAAGCTGGATGGCTCCAGGGGATCAGGATTGGCCAGCGTGCGCAGGGGGTTGAGGGCCTGGCTCTTGAGCAGCGGCTGGTCGAACATGGGATCAAAATAGACTACGTCATAAGACTCATCTGGCATAACGGGCAGGCACAATTGGTGGTTGCCGGTCACTACTTCGATAAGATGGACGGCCCGGTTGAGCCAGTCCATCCGACTTCGATACAGCTTCATCCCCCAACCGATAATCGCAGCCACCGCTGGTTGCGATTCCAAACCAGTTATTCGCCCGGTCTGGGAAAAGTACGAAGCCACGATGGCGTCGGCTCCCATTCCCAGTGTGCAGTCCAAAAAACTCCAGCCGGGCTGCAAACCGCAGGCTTTGATCATCAAATCCGGCTGGCCTTTTTTGCGGTAGGCAGCGATACGGTTCTTGGCCATGCTGGGATGGAAGAATAGTTTTTCGCCCTGAATATAGAGCAACGGGCCGCAATTCTCCCAGACAATAATTCCAGCCGTGCCCTGTTCGGCGGCCAGTTTGGCCAGGCTTGCCCGTTGCCGGGGTACAAAGGGAAATCCGGTTTCGCTCAAGAATAAGCTCAAACCAGAGTCCATGACTGATTGGGACTGGGTAGTAGTGACGATGAACTTCATTATTACATCCTTTTGAAACGCCTCTCCAACTCCTGACGGCTGATCTCCACCAGAGTTGGCCTACCATGGGGACAATGCTTGAAGTCAGGGGTTTGGCAGAGATCATTGATCAGGAGCATCATCTCCGCCCGCGACAAACGGTCACCGGCTTTGACCGCCCGTTTGCAGGCCATCAAGGCGAATATTTCGTCCTTGAAGTCCAGCGATTGCTCCCCGCCCAGGACTTCCAAGCACTCATTGATGAAGGCGATCTCCTTGCCCTGTAATGATGGCGGCGCTGCCCTCAGGATCACCGAATTAGGACCCAGTGGCTCAAGCTCGAAGCCCAATTCTTGAAAAATCGTGTGATGGTGGTCCAGAGTATCCATGGCTGCAGTGGACAAATCGAAGGCCTGGGGGAAGGTCAGCACCTGACCAGGACTGGTCTGGTTGCGAGCTTGCTCTCGCAGGCGATGGAAGAGGATACGTTCGTGGGCGGCATGCTGGTCGACCAGCCAGACCGATTGGGCTTGTTCGACGATGATATAACCGTCGAAACACTGGCCGATCACCACTAGTTCCGCTTCCAGTGGTGGGGTGTCCCCCTGGGGTAATCCCCCACCCGCGGTCCACTTCGGATGCTGGTCGATCAACCGCGAGCCTGATTCTTCTATGAAGAGAGTCGCGGTTGGGCGCTCCTGCTCTGGGTAGTTGTACAGAGCAGGAAAAGTGGTAAGCGGTCGGTTGACCTCCGTCCGGTTATGAAACTCAAGATGTTCCGGACCAGCCAGGGTGGCTTTGATCGCCTGGTTGACCAGTTGGAAGATAGCTTTGTCATCGCGGAAGCGGACCTCGGTCTTTTGGGGATGGACATTGACATCCACCTCATCTGCAGGGATGTACAGGAAGAGAAACAGCGCCGGGTATTCCCGGGCCAGCAAGGTACCCCGGTACCCCTCGTCCACCGCCCGAGCCAGCAGGGGACTTTTTATGAGACGATCATTGATGTAGAATACTTGGTTTTTACGGTTCAAACGGCGGAAGCTGGGCTTGGATATCAACCCCTGCAACCGGTATCTCTCCCCGTTCCAGTCGAGGTCGATGAAATTGGCGGTGAAGTCCCGACCGAAGATGGCCATAACCGTGTCCCGCAGATCGCCGCTGCCGGGAGTCTTGAAATAGAGTTTCTTCTCATTGGCGTAACTGAAGGAGATATCCGACCGTCCCAGAGCCAGCCGGCTCATGAGGTCGTGCACCTGGATACCTTCGCTGACGGAAGATTTCAGGAACTTTTTACGGGCCGGAGTATTGAAGAACAAGTCCTGGACCACCACCTTGGTGCCGGGAGCGGTGGCCCATGATTCGCAGATGATATCCTTGCCGCCGCTGATGGCCGCTCGCACTCCGGGCTCCAGCCCGTGCTGGGTATACAGTTCCAGGCGGCTGACCGAGGCTATACTGGGTAAGGCTTCTCCCCGGAATCCCATGGTTGATATGCCGGCCAAGTCTTCCTCCCCCGCTATCTTACTGGTGGCGTGGCGCTCCAATGCCAGCAACACTTGATCCGCGGGTATACCTTGTCCATCATCGACCACTTCTATCCGGTCGATACCGCCGTTGGAGATCTGCACCGCTATCCGGTGACTGCCAGCATCAATGGCGTTTTCCACCAGTTCCTTGACTACCGAGGCCGGTCGCTCTATCACCTCTCCAGCCGCTATCTTATTGATCAGGTGGTCATCCAGTAATCTGATGGTCATAATTACAGCACTGTCTCCGCCTGGCGGCCGCTGTTGAAGCTGCGGTAGATGTCATCGACCCGGTCCTGCAGGTAGATATGATCAAAAATTCCCGGTTTTCCACACATTTCTTGATATATCCGTTGGCCCTCAGCCTGGCAGCGGGGGCAACCGTAAGTAGGTACAGCGATGCAGAACACCTCGTAGTTTTCCCAACCGGAATGGCGTGCGCTGGAGCGGATGATTCGATAACCGGCACAATCCGGGCACATACGCAAGCGGACCAACTGCTCTTCGCTTATTCCATCGGTATCGTAGTAGATATGTTGTGGATAGGCGTATTCATCCGGGAAACGACCGCGATTCTTTTTCACGGTCTCTTCCCGGTTTCGGAAGTTGGCCAGCTGGGTCTTTATCAGCTGGTCGAAATAATCGTTGGAGGAAGATTTGCGGGCAAACCGCCCGGGAGAATAATCCGGTTCACGCAGATTGGAGTAATCGATCCCCGCCATAGCCATGATTATGCCCAAATTGACATAAGGCAAGGCGGTCTCCACCGAGTAACCGCCTTCCAGCACTGCGATGTCGGGAGCCAGTTTCTGATTGAGGACCGCATAACCTTGGGCTGAAAAAGCCATATTGGCCAAGGGATCGCTGTAGTGGTTGTCCTGCCCGGCCGAGTTAACAACCAATTCCGGTTGGAACTCTTCCAACAGCGGTAGGACTAGGTGGTCGAGCAAGTAGTGGATACCAGCATCATTGGTATTGGGCGGCAAAGGAATGTTTATGGTGGTGCCGTGGGCCAGCGGCCCCCCCAATTCGTCCGTGAAGCCGGATCCCGGGTAGAGAGTGCGCCCATCCTGGTGGAACGAGATGAAAAGGATATCGGGATCATGCCAGAAAATCTCCTGGGTCCCATCACCGTGATGGACGTCGGTATCGACGATGGCTATCCGCCTTAATCCATAGCGCTTGCGTAGGTACTCCACCATGATGGCCTCGTTGTTTATATTACAAAAACCACGATTGCCGTGGGCTACGGTCATGGCATGGTGTCCAGGGGGACGGACCAGGGCGAAGCCGTTGCCGATCTCCTTGTTCATGACCGCATCAGCGATGACCAGGGCCGAACCGGCCGAAACCAGGTGGGCTTCGGTGATCTGGGCGTCGACGTCGGGGACGCAGAAATGGACCCGAGCGATATCCTTGTGGGTAGCCAGACCGCTCTTATATTCTCTGATCTGGGGAAGGTCCATCACTCCTTCTTCGAACAATTGGTCGCGGGTGTACAGCAGTCTCTCCTCCCGTTCGGGGTGGGTCGGTGAAATGGCCCAGTCAAATGCCGGAAAGAAGACCAATCCTGTCTGTTTCATTGTTTCACCCCCTGGTATTCTTTAATCAATCCAGGTGCGATCTGCACCCCTATGTCGAATATCTTGCCGGAGGTACTCCAGCCTCGTATAACATTGAACTGTTCCTGCAGGAAGACCTCGGCTTGATCGGCATAGGCATCCATGTTGCGCTCCAGGGCCAACTGCTGCAGGTTGCGCTGCGCCAAATCCAGGGCCTCGCCCAGCTGCATCTTGGCACCGGTCTTGACCTCTCCCCGGCGACCCTCCTGATCCATGACCCAATAGCCGCTCTGGGTATCTATGTGTATCTTGACAGTCAGGGTGGGGCGGGCCACGCATGCCCCCAGGGCATTGGCCACCGGGGCAAAGGCGGGGATGGTGCAGGCTACCTGCATCTTTTCGGCCAGTACTGGAATGATGGCTTCGGCTGCCGCCCCGATGCCGACAATCTCTTGGAAATCGAATTTACGCCCGTGAACCACCTCCCAAACCCGGTAGGCCGGTTCGTTTTCCCACTCCTGGAACATGTCTGTGATAGCCGCCTGCAATTGGCTGATGACCAGATTCACGACTTCCCTGCACAGGGAATCCAAGCCCATTCCGGCTTGGGGCTCCAGCTTGGCCAGCGCTTGCCGGGACCGCTCCGGTTGGCCTATCTCCAAGCTGTACAGTTGGTTGAAAGCGTCGGTGACGGTGGGTTCCGGGCCTCCAAAACAGGCGGCATTGTCACGTCGGGTTAGTTCCACGGTTAGGCGCCCCTCATGAATGGAGATCGGACTATCCCCGCCCAGGGGCAGTGAGCGCACCGAAAAGGCCTTGATATGGGTGTAGTGTCCCTGGATCTGTGCTCCTTTCGAAGCGTAGAGCGGTTCGCCATCGATCAGCAATGATATGTCGGAGGTGGTTCCGCCGACATCGACTATTACCGAATTGCGGGGATGGGAGGTCAGGGCGACGGCTCCCATGGTACTGGCTGCCGGACCGGAAAACACCGTCTCGCAAGGCCGGAAGATTGAATGGGTCAAAGGCATGGTGCCCCCGTCCGCTTTGAGAATATCCACCTCGGCTTTAATCCCGCGA
The DNA here is from genome assembly GCA_028709355.1 of Syntrophomonas sp. Classification (GTDB taxonomy): domain Bacteria; phylum Bacillota; class Syntrophomonadia; order Syntrophomonadales; family Syntrophomonadaceae; genus PHAA01. Next base: position 1,796 of record JAQVXF010000067.1, on the reverse strand, counting down.
GCGACCAGGGCGGCGGTGATCTCTTGGACGAAACCCGTCCAGACCGCCTGGGTCATGACCGAGTAATAGGTTGTCACCAGGCGGCGGCGGAAGTTGAGCTGTCCGGCCACGTCGCTGCCCAAAGCCAGCTCCAGGCTGGGTTGACTGTGTTGGACGATATCTCTCACTTGGCGCTCCAACTGGCTGTTGCGGTTGGAGAATTTGGATACAATGGCGGCCTTCTCAATTCCCTCGGCCATGATTTGCGCGGCAGCCGCTTCGACCTCCGTAGCATCCAGCGGTTCGATCACCCGTCCCCGGAAATCCACGCTGCCTTTGAGGAACCAGGTGTGCGGGAACAAGTCATAACAGTCGACCGGCAAGCCGGGTCCAGGCATCAGCAACAAGGCGGTGGCAGGGCCGGTCCCGGTGGCCAGCATATTGGTAACCAGGGTGGTACTCAACACCACCCTCTGGACATCCCTGCAATCCCGTCCTTCTAACAGGCGGTCCAATACTTCTATTATGGTACCCTTCAGGTCTGCATTGTTGGTGGGTTGTTTGGCAGTTGCCACCACTTGCGTGCCGGCTAAAACCACCCCATCGGTGAAAGTCCCGCCTACATCGATCCCGATCAACATCTGTTGCACCTCCTCCTAATATCCTTGTTGGAGCTGTTCCTGCCACCGATAGAGTATGGTCATGGCTTCACGGGGGCTGATCTCATCAATTTGCAGATTTTCCAGTTCATCCAATATGGGACTGTCCTGGGTTTCAAACAGGCTAAGTTGTTGGGCCTCATTTTTGGGAACAGGCTGCTCTTTCTCCAAGCCCTGCAGGATCTCATAAGCCCGATTGATGATCCGGGCCGGCAAGCCAGCCAATTTGGCGACATGGATGCCATAACTCTTGTCGGCCCGGCCGGGCAAAACCTTCTTCAGGAAGGTAACCGTGTCTCCCGATTCCAGCACCGATACTGACAGGTTGAATATCCCCGGGCGGTCGTCAGCCAGGCTGGTCAATTCGTGGTAGTGGGTGGCGAACAAGGTCTTGGCCTTTATATGCTGGTGTATGTATTCACTGGCTGCCTGGGCGATGCTGAGTCCATCGTAGGTGCTGGTACCCCGCCCGATCTCATCAAGTATCACCAGGCTGTCCTGACTAGCACAGTTGATTATACGGGCCAGCTCCAGCATCTCCACCATGAAAGTGCTGCGCCCTGCAGAAAGATCATCGGAGGCCCCCACCCGGGTGAAGATACGATCCACCAGACCGATGCGGGCGGCGTCGGCAGGAATGAAGCTGCCCATTTGGGCCATTACCACCAGCAAGGCGGTCTGACGCAGGTAAGTGCTCTTGCCGCCCATGTTGGGGCCGGTGACTATGGCAAAGCGGGACAGGCCTTTATCCATCTCCACATCATTAGGCACGAATCGGGCGGTGGCCAATGATTTTTCTACCACCGGGTGACGTCCTGCCCGTATATCTAGCGCCCCGTCACGGCTCAGGAGCGGCCTTACGTAGTCATTGAGGTAGGCCGCCTGAGCCAGGGATTGCAGGGTATCGAGACTGGCTATTGCCCGGGCGCACTTCTGGAGAGCTGGTATGTGGGGCTGCAACTGCCGGCACAAGTCCATGAACAGGTCGTATTCCTTCTCATACAGACGCTCACGGGCACCCAGAATGTTCTCTTCGTGTTCCTTGAGTTCCAGACTTATGAAGCGTTCTGCGTTGACCAGGGTCTGCTTGCGGATGTAATCGGGAGGAACCAACTCTTGGTTGGCCTTGCTGACCTCGATATAGTAGCCGAACACTCT
>JAQVXF010000066.1 GCA_028709355.1 Syntrophomonas sp. | reverse complement strand
ATGACAAGCTCATTCTGGAGCTATGGACCAACGGCAGCATCCGTCCCGAAGAGGCCCTGAGTCTGTCCTCCCAGATCCTGATCGAATACCTGAAGCTTTTCACCGAGATAGACGATACTTATTCGGAAGTAGAAATCCTGGTGGAGAAGGAAGAGGAGAAGAAGGACAAGATCCTGGAAATGTCCATAGAAGAGCTGGAGCTCTCAGTGCGGGCGTCTAATGGTTTAAAGCGGGCCAGCATCAATACGGTCGGTGACCTGATCGAGAAAAACCGCGAGGAAATGAGTAAGATCCGCAACCTGGGCCAGAAGTCACTGGAAGAGATAGAGAAGAAGCTTAAAGAGCTTGACCTGAGCTTTAAGAAAACCGAGGAGTAAGAAAGGAGGGCTTACAATTGGGTTACCGCAAGTTAGGTTTTCGGAGCGATCACCGGCGGGCGCTGTTAAGAAATTCGGTTACATCGCTGCTGGAACACGAGAAGATAACGACCACTGAAACCAGAGCCAAAGAGATCAGCAGTCTGGCAGACAAGATGATAACACTCGCCAAGAAAGGTGATCTTCACTCCCGTCGCCAGGCTAATTCCTACCTGTTAAGTGACGCGGTGGTTTATAAACTGTTTTCCACCTATTCCGAGCGCTACAAGGAACGCAATGGAGGGTATACCAGGATAATCAAAACCGGGGTGCGCAAGGGCGACGGAGCCCCCATGGCCATCATCGAACTGGTGGATTAGCAGTCTGCAGCGGCGGGCAAAGCGATAATTGGACCCTGTGCAGTTCAGGAGGATTAATATCCTCCTCGTCTTTTGTGGCCGACAGCTTGGTGGAAAAAAGTTCCCCAACCTTACATCAATACAGGTGTCGCCGCTGCAGCATATGGGATTCAGCCCAATAGCTGCATAGAGCCAGAGGTATGCGACCGGGGACGTGAAAAGAAACCAGATGACCAGGATCAAGATGATAATAGAATATGACGGCACCAACTATCACGGATTTCAACGGCAGCAAAATGCCCATACCATCCAGGCCGAACTGGAACAGCAGATTCGTCGTCTGACCGGGGAGACCGTACCTGTGTTTGCAGCCGGCCGCACGGATGCAGGGGTGCATGCCCGGGGGCAGGTGATAGCCTTCGACACGGTGACCACCATACCGGAAAACCGGTGGGCTCCGGCCCTGAATACCTTCCTGCCGCCGGACATTCGGATCTTGGAAAGTTCCCAGGTCAGTGCGGAGTTCCACCCCCAGTTTCAGGCCACCAGTAAGCGCTATTCATATTACCTGTTCCGGCAGCGGACAGGGGTGGTATTTCACCGTCATCATGCCCTGTGCAGCACCGAGCCCCTAGACCTGGATGCCATGTACGAGGCCTGCCGATTCATCACCGGCCGGCACAATTTTCTGGCGTTCTGCGCCCGTGGTTCGACTGCCAAAAGTTTCGAACGCACCGTGCTGGATTGTATCCTGACTAGCTACGGCCCTTATCTGCGCCTGGACATTGAGGCGGATGGGTTTCTCTACAATATGGTCAGGATCATCATGGGGACCCTTCTGCAGGTCGGTCGCGGCAAGATGACACCAGACGCAGTGGGCGACGTGATCGAATCCCGGGACCGTACACGGGCGGGGCCGACAGTACCGCCCCAAGGGCTCTATCTGGTCTCGGTTCAGTATCCCCCGGGAATGGGCGAAAATGAGCGAAAATAAGGCGACTTCCTTGACAAAGGTAAGCCAACATATATAAAATTAAAAGGTGGTCTCGAAATCGCTGTTTGTCTCCTGCCCCGTTGACAAATAGGCTATTTGGAGGTCATCGAGGTAAAACCCAGGCAATGAAATTCAGGAGGGAAAATCGTGAAATCATTTATGGCGAAGCCAGCTGAGATCGACCGCAAGTGGTATGTTATAGATGCAAGTGGCCAGACGCTGGGAAGATTGTCTTCGGAAGTAGCCTCGATTCTGAGAGGCAAACACAAGCCGATCTACACTCCACATGTAGATACCGGCGATTTCGTAATCATAATCAACGCTTCCCAGATAAATCTCACCGGCAACAAACTGCTGAGCAAGAAGATGCGGTGGCATACAGGGTATCCCGGCGGCTTGAAGGAGATAGACTACGGCACCCTGATACAGAAGAAACCCGAAAAGATAATCGAAGCAGCCGTTAAAGGGATGCTTCCGCACAACCGGTTGGGAGCAGCCATGTATAAAAAGCTCAAAGTGTACCGGGGGAGCGAACACCCTCATCAAGCCCAGCAACCCGAAGTCCGGGAATTGAGAGGTTAGGAGGAGCGAAATGGCGACGAAGGCACAATATTGGGGAACCGGCAGAAGGAAAAAAGCTGTAGCCCGGGTGAGATTGTTACCCGGTAGCGGAAATATAACCATCAATGACAGGAGTTTTGAGAATTTCTTTCCCAACAGGACCAATCGGCTGATTGTCCTGCAGCCGATGGAACTGACGGAGCAGTCGGGCCGATTTGACATCATCTGCCGAGTAGGCGGTGGTGGGGTGACCGGCCAGGCCGGGGCTATCCGCTTGGGCATCGCCCGGGCGCTGATCAAGGCCAACAGTGAACTGCGGCCCAGCTTGAAGCGAGCGGGATACCTGACCAGAGATCCGCGGATGACGGAAAGAAAGAAATACGGCCTGCACAAGGCCCGCAAAGCCCCACAATACTCCAAGCGATAACATAACCATAAAGAAGCCTCTCCAAGCGGAGGGGCTTTTTATTTTTGGGTGGGTGCAGGTTTGGCTCTGGTTTCATCAGCAAGACAGCAGACAGAGTCGATTTGATGGCCGCCAAATACAAGCCATATTCTCTATTGACGGTACCCAAATATGAATGCTTGAGAGGTCACCTGAAGCGGACTCCGAATGCCAGCCGCACAAGAACACGGTCGGAACCTGTTGCATGGCAATGACATGGGGAAGGTCCCCGAGTGGTTCTGATATGGGACAGCGAACCATGAAGGTGGTGCTGGCCGGGCTGGTTGCGGAGTCAATCCTGGTATGCTGCCGCATGGCAGGGTAATGGCATGTGAAAAGAGGCCCACATTATATATGGGGCTATCGCCGCCGCATCACTTGATGGATAATAAAAATAGGCTAGGGACTATTTGCTAACCGAAGGAGGGAGCACTATGATAACTTATGCGGCATTGACGCCCCACCCCCCCATAATTATTCCCGAAGTCGGAGGTGAGCGGGCTCAGGAGGCCAATCTCACCATCCGGGGGATGCAAGCTATGGCCCGGGACCTGGTCATGTCCGAACCGGAGACGGTAATATTCCTAACACCCCACGGCAACGTTTTTTCAGATTGCATCACTTGTTTGACCGAGCCGCGGCTGCATGGCAGTCTAGCGGCTTTCGGCCGGTCAGATGTTTCCTCCACACATGACAACGACCTCGAGCTGGTCAAGGAGATTGGAAACCTGGCTGAGCAGTACGGAATCAACATGATAGGGATAGACAAGAATACCTCTTCCCGCTATAACCTTAACGCCTCTCTCGATCACGGCATCCTGGTGCCGCTCTACTACCTGGAGAAAGCCGGTTTGGGGGGTAACCCTATCGTCGCCATCAGTATCGGCATGCTCGGCAATGTGCAATTATACCAGTTGGGACAGCTTATTCAGGAGGCGGCTCAAAGGCTCGGGCGCAGGACCGCCCTAGTCGCATCCGGTGATATGTCACATCGCCTCAAGGATGAGGGGCCCTATGATTTCCATCCCGACGGCAGCCGGTTTGACCTGGCGGTTAAGGAATTGCTTGCCCAGGGGGATGTGGAAGGGCTGCTGGCAATACCGGCCCGACTGATCGAAAACGCCGGCCAATGCGGCTATCCATCCATCATAATCATGATGGGAGCGGTGGATGGCTGGAGCCTACAGACCCAGGTGTACAGTTATCAGGGACCCTTTGGGGTCGGCTACTTGACTGCTGGGATCACGACCGGAGAGCCCACCGCCAGTATCCTGGAGAAAATGCTCCGCCAGCAGGCTCAATCAGCCGAAGCCCGCCGCCAAAATGAATCGCCCCCGGTCAAGTGGGCCCGCCAGACCCTGGAGAGTTACCTGCAAGGCGGCAAGATGGCCGAATCGCCTGGAGATCTGGGGTATTTGCTGCAAGAGCGGGCCGGCGTTTTCGTGTCGCTGAAGAAGAACGGGCAGTTGCGGGGGTGTATCGGTACCTTTCAGCCGGTTTATGACAATATTGCCGAAGAGATCAGGCACAATGCGATTGCGGCGGGGGTAAGGGATCCACGCTTCTCCCCGGTCAATGCTGGGGAGCTGCCTGACCTGGTTTATTCGGTGGATATTCTGACTCCCCCCGAACCGGCCCGCCGGGAAGACCTCGAGCCCCGTCGTTACGGTGTGATCGTTCGCAGCGGCAGCCGCAGCGGGTTGCTCCTGCCCGACCTGGAGGGAGTAGATACGGTGGACCAGCAATTGGACATAGCCCTGCAGAAGGCGGGGATATCAGCCGGGGAACAGTATTCGATACAGCGTTTCGAGGTCAAGCGCTTCACTTGATTTTCGACCATCCAGACTAGGGAGGTGGGATTATGACAGCTACCCAGGCCCGGTATTTCGAAAAGTTGGATGATGACGTGGTGCGCTGTTTCCTGTGCCCCCATCACTGCCGTTTGAAGGAGGGACAGGCGGGCATATGCCGGGTGAGGAGCAACCAGGCTGGTCATCTCCTCACTCACAACTATGGGGAAATAACCTCGTTGGCGCTTGATCCGATCGAGAAGAAGCCCCTGTTCCACTTCTACCCGGGCACCTCTATCTTGTCGGCGGGCAGCTATGGCTGCAACCTGGGGTGTTCATTCTGCCAGAACTGGTCCATCGCCCATGGTGATCCCCCCACCACCTATATGGAACCAGAAAAACTGGTAGAGATGACCCACTCCTATCGTGAGGAAGGCTCCATCGGTTTGGCTTTCACCTATAACGAGCCCACCATCTGGTACGAGTATATTATGGATGTGGCTCCCCGCCTTAAAGAGATGGGATTGAAGACGGTCATGGTGACCAATGGGTTTATCGAAAAAAGGCCCATGGAGGACCTGCTCACCTGTATCGATGCCTTCAACATCGATGTGAAAGGTTTCGACGAGCATTTCTACCCCCAGATGTGTAAGGGCCGATTGGGGCCAGTCAAGGAAACCGTGGAGAGAGCGGTGGGGCGGGCCCATGTGGAGATAACCACTTTACTGATCCCCGGCAAGAATGATGATGAGAGTGAAATCAGGGCTCTGGCTCAATGGCTGTCTTCCCTGGACCGGCAGACTGTCCTGCACCTGTCCAAATACCACCCCGCTTACAAGCTGGACCTGCCGCCCACCCCGGAAGCCACCATCAACCGGGCCCGGGATGTCGCCCGCGAATACCTGGATTTCGTATATACCGGCAACCTGCCCGGGGAGATCAACAATACCAATTGCCTGCGATGCGGCAATGAACTGATCCACCGCAGCGCCTACCGGGTCAAGATCAGCGGTATCGAGGAGCAGCGTTGCGCCCGCTGCGGAGCGGAACTTGATTATATCAAAGGATTGTAAAAGGGGTGAGGGGCAGCAGTTATATTATTACCCAGTTAGGCTTGGGGATGACGGGGCGACAACGGCGGACATGGATTATATTGGTCTTGCAGCGTACCTGGATCCCGATCCAAATCGAGACGAAAGGATGAGATGGCTATGAAGAAGAAAGGGACAGAGTTGATTTTCTATTGCATCACCACCTGAAGGACTTGCCAGAAGGCCAGGGCCTGGCTGGATGAGCAAAAAGCCCCCTATGTATTTAGAGACTTGATCAAGGCACCCTTGAGTGGTGAAGAACTACGGACCTTGGCCAAGATAACCAAGGTCACCGTCAAAGAACTGGTCAATCCCAAGAGCCAGGCATTCAAGAAGCTGCAACCTGACCTGGATGCGATGGGTGAAGAGGAGGTTATCGAGCTGATCAACGGAGAGCCGCGGATACTCAAACGGCCGGTGCTCAGTGATGGCAGCCGGACCGTATCGGGATTTTCTGAGGCGGCTTTTCAAACCATGCTGTCCTAACTGGGCGGGGACTGCTATAGCCAATAAGGTGACTACGACAAGGGAGGCAATACCATGTTGGAGATTCCGGAAGCCCATGTGCTGGCTGGGCAGATCAACCAAATCCTGGTCGGACAGCGGATCAGGGGGGTGACTGCCGCTCAAACTCCCCACAAATTTGCCTGGTTTAGCGACGGGCCGGAGTATTACCGCGATTGGCTGGTCGGGCAGACTGTTGCCGGAGCCTTGGCAGTGGGGGGCATGGTGGAGGTACAAGCGGGAGACATGGTTCTCTTGTTCGGGGACGGGGTCAACCTGCGTGTCCATCCTGGCGGAGCGAAGAGACCCAACAAACACCAACTCCTGATAGACTTCGAGGACGGCAGCTCTCTGAGTGCCACGGTGCAAATGTATGGAGGCTTATGGTGTTTTCGCCGCGGTGAGTTCGATAATCCTTATTACCAGGCAGCCCAGCAGAAGCCTTCGCCCCTGGAAGATGAGTTTGATCGCACCTATTTCCAGGCGTTGCTGGCCGGAACGGAGATGGGCAGACTTAGTGCTAAAGCATTGCTGGCCACCGAGCAGCGCATACCGGGATTG
>JAQVXF010000065.1 GCA_028709355.1 Syntrophomonas sp. | reverse complement strand
TGAAACGTTTACGGGATGCCCCAACCAGTAGCGGCCGCCCCAGGCTGCGAAAATCCCGCAGCCGCTTAAGCAGGCTCAGGTTCTGGGCGGTCGTTTTGCCAAATCCCAGGCCGGGGTCGATGATGACCTGTTCCACTGGCAAACCACCTGCCTGCGCCATAGCCAATCCCTGCTGCAATTCCAGGATGATCTCATCCACCATATGACCGAAGCCCTTACCACGGTCTATCTGCAGGCGGTTATGCATCAGCACCAGGCCGGCCTGCCATCGGCTTACCACTTCCAATAGCCCGCCATCCAATCGCAGCGCCCCGATATCATTAATGATATGGGCGCCCGCCTTTAGAGCCGCTTCGGCCACTCGGGCTCTGAACGTATCGATAGATAGGATAAGATTGTGCGAGGCCAGCCCTGCCACTACGGGTATTACCCGTCTCAATTCTTCATCCTCGTCCACCATCTGCGAATCAGGCCGGGATGAGGCTCCGCCGATGTCGATAATGTCAGCTCCGGCCGCAGCCATCTCCAGAGCGTGGTCTATCGCCCGGCCGACATCAAAAAAACGCCCTCCATCCGAAAAGGAATCAGGCGTTACGTTCAATATTCCCATGATTTTGGTCTGGGCGCCGATTTCCAGGCTGCGTCCATGGGGAAGCTGGATGGTCCATGCATCAACTTCCAGGTTGACCAGGATGGTGTCGATGTCTTGGGCTACGGCTTTTAACCCGAAGGGCTGCTGGCGCAGTTTTTCCGTCAGTCGTTGGAACTGCCGCCGGGTCCCCATCAGCAGCACATCATGTTTTCCTTCGCCCATCAGGGCCTCTTTGGCCACCGCTGCCTCGCCGCCCTTGGAGAGCATCTCCTGCTTGACGATATTGGCAGCTCGGTTGGTTATATCTTTCAGCTTGATACACCGAAAGACTCCCTTGGGGATCATATATTCCACCCCAGCGGGACTAGCCCCTACTTCCTCCAAAAAACGCCGGGCTTCAAGTTGATTGGATATTAGCACCGCATAATGACCCTTCATCTGCACCCCTCTTGTTTGCATTCAGTTCATGAGACAGTTCCAATTCCTCTTCTACCCGACGTTTAATGCCTGGAGTCTTACTCCTCCGGGACGGTGTTCAAAGGTGTGGATTTCATGATCTCTTCAAATTCATCGGCATCCATGGTCTCCTTTTCGATCAGGATGGATGCTATCAGATTGAGCCGCTCCATATTGGTCCTTAAGATATGCTCGGCCTTCTTGTAGCTGTTCTCCATATACTGTTTGGCCTCTTTGTCGATCGCATAGGCGACCGCATCAGAATAGTTGCGGTCCCGGCTGATGTCCCGGCCTAAAAATACCTCTTCGCTCTTGTGTCCATAGGTGAGCGGTCCCAGTTCTTCGCTCATGCCGTACTCGGTTATCATTTTGCGCAGGATACTGCTGGCCCGCTCCAGATCATTCTGGGCCCCGGTGCTGATGTCCTGCAGCACAATTGCCTCAGCTACCCGGCCCCCCAACAAGGTCGCCACCTCGTCCAGCATATAGGAACGAGTGATATAATTGCGGTCCTCCTCCGGTAAAAGCAGGGTGTAGCCTCCCGCCCGGCCCCGGGGAATTATAGAAATCTTATGCAGTTTATCGGTATGGGGCAAATTGTAAGCCACCACTGCATGTCCAGCTTCGTGATAAGCCACCAGCCGTTTCTCTTTTTCCGAAATAACTCGGGTTTTTTTCTCCGGACCAGCCAGGACTCGTTCGATCGACTCCTCCATCTCTTCCATGCCGATCTTTTCTCGGTCCCGCCGGGCAGATAGCAGAGCCGCCTCATTGACCATGTTGGCCAAATCAGCTCCTGTGAATCCGGGCGTCCGTTTGGCCAGGATCTCCAGGTTAACATTGTCAGCCAGGGGTTTTTCGCGCACATGCACTTTTAAAATCGCCTCCCGACCCTTCACATCAGGGCGGTCAATCAGGATGTGGCGGTCGAATCTCCCCGGCCTCAGCAAGGCCGGGTCCAGGATATCCGGCCGGTTGGTGGACGCCATGACGATGATGCCTTCATTGGTGCTGAAGCCATCCATCTCCACCAGTAGTTGGTTGAGAGTTTGCTCTCTTTCATCGTGGCCCCCGCCCAAGCCTGCCCCACGTTGGCGTCCTACTGCATCTATCTCGTCTATGAACACTATACAGGGAGCGTTCTTCTTGGCATTCTCGAAGAGATCCCGCACCCGGGCGGCCCCGACCCCAACAAACATCTCCACAAAATCCGAGCCACTGATGGAGAAGAAAGGAACCCCCGCTTCACCCGCTACCGCTTTGGCCATCAACGTCTTACCGGTGCCCGGTGCCCCGTAGAGTAAAACCCCGCGGGGGATCTTGGCCCCCATCTTTATAAATTTTTGCGGAGTCTTGAGGAACTCTACCACCTCGGCCATTTCCTCCTTGGCCTCTTCGGCCCCGGCCACATCCTGGAAGGTGGTCTTGACCTCCTCCCCGCTCATCAGTCGGGCTTTACTACGGCCAAACTGCATAACCTTGTTGCCCCCACCTTGGGTCTGGTTCATCATAAACAGCAACAGTGCTATCAAGATGATGATCGGCAACAGGGTGGTCAGGAGACTGACCCACCACTTGGGAGGAGGTACCGCCGGGGTATCCAACTCCACATTGTTGGCTTGCATGATCTGAATAATTTCACTTTCCTTGGGAGCGCTAACCGTCACCACCGCTCCGTTTTTCATGTTGGCGGTGATGTTGTAGACCAGTTCATCTACTTCGGCTTGAGCGCTAACAACCTCTCCGGTCGTTACATGGGCATAGAATTGCGAATAGGTTAGTACCTGCGGCTTAACCTCCGGTGGGGATGTCAACCTCACCGCAAACAAAGCCAGCAGCACGATCAACACATAGATCGCAATATTTTTTAGAACTCTATCCAATCGATTACCTCCTCTGGTTGCACTGCAACCAGTCTGAAAACGCTAAAAAGTCTGGTATATTCTAGCATAAGCGGCGTTGCTATTCAACACGCCGTTCCTGACTGTCATTCCCACTGGTCGTTGATGAAACTGCTCTGATCCACAAGACCGATTCGGTTTGGCTCTTGACCATCGCCTGGTCCGACACGAACAGTCCCAGGGCGGCGTACACCTCATGGCCGGGGCCGGTCAGCAGCACGATCCGATCCCGGTCATAGTAGGGAACCCGGTTCTCTATCAAGTATTTCTTAAGTTTCTTGCGCCCTTTCATACCAGTAAGAAAAAAATAGTCCCCGGCCTGGCGCGACCGCAGGAACAGCGGCTGGGGCAAACACCCATAATCCAAACCTACCCCATCCAGGCCGGCGCCATAATCCTGTCGATCCACTACCATCGTCTGGTAAGAATCACCTGTAGCGGGGATTGTCATTCTGCCCGGTACCGGTAGTTCATGCAAAAACCGTACCCTCTCCACCGGCCGGATAGTAAATATTATTCTATCATAACTCTTAATTACCCGGACCTTCTTTTTCAGATGCAAAGCCCGCGCCGAACCGCCCTGCTCCCGGGCACTGAATTCCAGCACCATTTCCACGTCTCCCATACTCCACTCGGCCACAGCAATCTGGAGCAGGGCTTTTTGCACAATTCGGCGCCTGAAGGCGCGGGGCACCAGGGACAGGCCCTGATTATTTAGGATTACCGTAGTAATATCGTCCTGCAGGACGATACTGCGCCATAGCTCCTTGGTCTGCTCCTCCATAACCTGATTTTCGTCCCTGGCGATCGCTCCCAACTGGTTTAGTTTATCCACGATCCGGGGATTGAACTCCTGCTTAAGCAAAGGCATTAGCTTATGTCGGATGCGATTGCGCAAGTAGTATTGGTCTTGGTTGGTTGGGTCGCAGCGATGAGGGATATGGTTCTTCGCGATGTAGGCAGATATCTCATCTTTGCTGACCCCCAGCAAAGGCCTGATGACCAAACCATTGATGGGCATGATGCCTCTTAATCCTTTTATGCCCGATCCCCTAAGTAAATGGAGCAAAACGCTCTCCGCCGCATCATCGCTATGGTGAGCAGTGGCAATCCTTTGGCCCCCCTGATCTTGACGCACCGCTTCAAAGAAGTCGTAGCGGACTAAACGGCCGGTTTCCTCCAGGCCACTTTTCCTGGTCCGGGCCAGTTCATCCACCATCACTCTTCGGGTGAAACATTCGACTCCCATTACCCGGCAGACAGCCACAATGAATACTTCCTCCTCGTCGGCCTCCGGGCGAAGGCCATGGTTCACATGGGCCACCGTGATCCTGAAATGCATGGGTCCGGACAAAGCCACCATTATATGGAGGAGAGCCATTGAGTCAGGCCCTCCGGATACCCCCAGAATTATGTGGTCGCCGGCATCAATGAGTCTATGGCGGGCGATGTATTCCTTGACCTTTTTAAGCATGGTACTCTCTCCGCTCGGTTGGTATTCATATGGTAACCAACAATATACCAATAGTAAACCCCAGTCTAATGGCCTGGAGACGCTTGGCCTTAGCGGTACAATCCATCTCCGGCAGGATTTTAAGTTTGGTGATGGGCAAACGTACCGGTCTCCTTATCAAATTTGGTTCATTAACAGAGTAAAAAGGTGCGGGGCTGGATATGATCGGGTGTTCCCAGTTGGGCTGCTGTTAAAGCCAATGGGCACAGTTGCCCCCCGGATCACTTTCCCCAACACCATTGCCCGGGCATACCTTAATATAAGGAAGTAATGCAAGCGGATCTGACTAGTCAAAGAGGAACCCTGCCTAGCCCCTGCCCATCGGCATGAACCACTGGAGCCGGTTTACACCATGGCGAGATAGTTGTTAATCACCTCGGCCGGTGGTAAAATGTGTCTACCCGGCGAGCGGGCAAAAGCCAGGGTGGATTGGATGATTTCACCCCAGTCAACATCGTACATAATTAAAGGTAGGAACAAATCATATATAAGGAGGAATGCAAATGTCTCACCCCGCCGTCAAATTTGACTTGCCCAGTCTCTTTAAGGAGTTGGAGCCCAGCCTGGCAGAATTCGAAAGAAATTTCCCACTGGAGGAATTCGCCCGCGGCCATTACCAGCAACATCCTTTCGCCACCTTGCTTACCTGCTGCGATTCCCGGATATCCCCCAATATGCTCGGTGACACCTTCAACCGGGTATTCTGCGTGGAAAACATCGGTAACCAAGTCAAAAACAGCGAGGGTTCAGTATTGTATGGCCTGCTCCACCTGCGCACCCCCCTTATGCTGATCGCCGGGCATAGTGAGTGCGGGGCCATCAAAGCGGCCACCTCTGACTATGCCGGGGAACCCGCTCCCTTGGTCAAAGAGCTGGATACCGTAAAGGGTTCTCTGCAGCAGGCCTGTGCGGGAATAAAAATCGACCTGGCAGAAGCGATATCAGACCAGGCCAAACTGGCTCAGCTAAATGTGGATGCCCAAGTGGCAATGCTATTGAGCCAGGCGGAATTTGCGGAACTGGTGCAAAAGCAGGAGCTTCTCATACTGGGGTTGATGGTCGACCTGCATAATGTGTTTGGCGAAGGCTTTGGCCGGGTCTATACGGTAAATGTGAACGGCGAGCTCGACGCGGGGATTAACCGGGACAGGGCTGACATCGGTGGCTTTGCCGCCCGGGCCCGCCGTCTTCCCTGATCATATTAATTAGCTCAGATGCAAACAATGATAAAGAGTCAGGGAGAGGGCTAGCCCTTTTCCTGACTCCTTGTTTCTTTTGGTCAGATAATTCTTATAGCTTGTCTATCAAATTCCAAATGATGCCATCCAGGATATCGCTCTCACTAACGATTATGCGGTCGGCCCCGATCCGGTCCATGATCATCAGGGTAATCAGTGCCCCCTTGTTGATGATATCGGCCCGTTCCGGCTGCAAGCCCGGCAAACGACGTCGCAGCTCTAACGGCAGAGCTTCCAGCAGATTATACAAATCGGCAACGTCCTCCCGGAGCAAGGTCTCTCCGTGAACCCATTCAGTTCTATATTCAGGCAGGCCCTTTTTCAAGGCCACCAGGCTGCTGGCCGTGCCCCCCACAAAAACCACCGGGTGATCGGTGACCATGGCCTTCTCCCTCCAAGCCGCCAAGGATTGCAGGGACTGGTAGATCTGGGCCACCGACATATCAGCTTCCCAAGCCCGTACCGCACCGATTGGCAGGGATAACCGCAATCCTATTTCCGGGCAGATAAACTCGCTGCTGCCCCCACCAAGGTCAATCACCAATGGCGAGTAGATGTTGGGCAATCCCTGCTCTGCACCTGCATAGCTGAGAGACGCCTCTTCCTCCCCGCTGATTATCTCGACCACCATCCCGGCGGCTTCCCTCACTCGTTGCATGAATTCCTGGTGGTTGGAAGCTTCTCGAACCGCACTGGTAGCAACTGCCCGGCAACATTCCACCTTATGTTCCTGCAGTCGCTCGGTGAACCGGCACAGGCAGTCCAGGGTGCGGTCCATCGCCTCTGTATTGATCTCACCATCCCGGCTTACCCCGGCTCCGATACGGGTGGTCGCCAGTTCCCGGGCAATGGTCTTCAGTCCTGATTCCGGGTGAGGTTCAGCAATCAGCAGGCGGCAGGAATTGGTCCCTATATCGATGGCCCCATAAATCATGTGATAACCCTCTCCCTAAACGATTCAATCACTTCGTACATT
>JAQVXF010000064.1 GCA_028709355.1 Syntrophomonas sp. | reverse complement strand
AAGGTTACTTCCTGGAAAAGGAGCGCAAGTTGCTGCGGACTATCGCCGAACGCATCGGTCAGACGATTCAGCATCGCTACATGGAGCAAGTCATCCAGGAGTGGAACACCTCCAAGAGTGGACTGTATCTCAACGGAGAACCACCCAATGAGTGGATGATCATCCTGGATTTGATCGGGCGCACCGACCAAAGCATGCTGTTGCACCTATGCCGAAAAATGATCAATTACCTTTACCTGAGTGGGGTTCGGGAAGCCGAGGAAGTATTGTGGACCTTCGGTGAAGGTACCCGCCTGTATAATAGTACGGTGGAGCAGAATTATCCCACCGAGAAATTTCCTTTAGGTAACCTGATCAGTATCACCAATCATACTTTCAAGATCGCCGCCCGTCATCTGAGTGATGCGGAGATTTCCACCCGGGTGCGCAAATGGCTGCAAGAAGAGAAGGCCTACCCTCTTATAAAGGAAGTAGATCGCATCAACGCCTCGGTGGCGGAGATTTGTAGACTGATAATCCGCTACCGCAACTCCGGGGAAGGCAGCGCGCTGCGCTATTCACCCATGGAACACTGGCTGGTAGTAGCACTGATCAGCAGGTTTTTGTCGGATAGACTGGAATTCATCAACATCGCCCGCCCCTTTTTTGAGATCAATGATTTCTATGATATCGTCAGCCACCTGATTTTCCCTGAAGGCAGCCACGGTAAAATAGGGGGCAAAGGCACCGGGATCTTCCTGGCTCGGCAGATTATGGAGAAAGCGGGCGCGGAGATCCCTGCCCTGGGGGCTATCAAAGTCCCCAAGACATGGTACATGGCTACCGACGCATTGAAGGAATTCCTGCATCACAACCGGCTGGAAGAGCTGCGGGTGCAGAAGTACAAAGAACTCTACGAGGTCCGGCTGGATTATCCCAACATAGTCCACATCATGAAAAACTCCGAATTCCCCACCGGGATAATCAAGAGCCTGGCCATGGCCCTGGATGATTTCGGAGAAGTACCGCTCATCGTGCGCAGTTCCAGCTTGTTGGAGGACCAATTGGGGGCCGCTTTTTCCGGCAAATACAAGAGCCTCTTCCTGGCTAACCAGGGCAGCAAGCAGGAGCGGCTGGAGAGCCTAATCGATGCAATAATCGAGGTCTACGCTTCGGTGTACAGCCCCAATTCCATCCAATACCGGGCGGAGCGGGGTCTGTTAGATTACCCGGAAGAGATGGGAATTCTTATCCAAGAAGTGGTTGGCACCCGGGTAGGGCCGTACTTCTTCCCGGTGTATGCCGGGGTGGCTTTCAGTAATAACGAGTTTCGATGGTCCTCGCGAATAAAGCGCGAGGACGGTCTGGTGCGGATGGTACTGGGATTGGGAACCCGGGCAGTCGACCGCGTGACCGATGATTTTCCGGTGCTGGCAGCTCCCGGTCAGCCCCGCCTGCGGGTCAATACGGTACCGGATGAGATCAGGCGCTATTCACCCAAGAAGGCTGATGTGATCAATCTCGAGAAGAATATAGTGGAGACCGTTGAGATATCGACTCTGTTGAAAGAGTGGGGGCATTTGATTCCCCAAGTCCACAAGATCACGTCGGTCTACGAGCAGGATTACGTGCGCAAAGCTGCCGCTTTCAGTGTGGACTTCCCCCGCGACGAGTTGCTGGTGACCTTCGATGGTCTGGTTGCCGACACCCCCTTCATGAAACGGGTGCACCTGATGCTGAACACCCTGCAGAATAAATTGGGATTCCCGGTGGATATCGAATTTGCTTCCGACGGCAAGGATTTCTACCTGCTGCAGTGCCGCCCGCAGAGTTCTGGCCAGGAGACAGCACCTGCGGCTATTCCCAAGGACATACCCAACCGCGATATCCTGTTTTCCGCCAACCGTTACGTATCCAACGGCCTGATCAGGGATATATCCCACGTAGTATATATCGATCCGGATGGCTACAACCGGCTGCAGAGGCTTGAAGAGCTGGTCGATGTTGGGCGAGCGGTCAGCAAACTGAACCTGCTCCTGCCCCGGCACCATTTCTTACTCATGGGTCCAGGCCGCTGGGGCAGCCGGGGGGACATCCGCTTGGGAGTGCAAGTGAGCTATGCCGACATTAATAATACCGCGGCTCTGATCGAGATAGCCCGCCAGAAGTTGAAGTACATGCCGGAGTTATCATTCGGAACTCATTTCTTCCAAGACCTGGTCGAATCCAATATCCGCTATCTGCCCCTTTATCCTGATGATGAAGAGGTGCTATTCCGGGAATCGTTTTTCCTGCGCTCCGAAAACATGCTGCGCTGGCTGTTGCCGGAGTATGCCCACCTGGATGAGGTGATACGGGTAATCGATGTACCGGCCGAGTATGAAGGCAGGGTAGTAAATATCGCCATGAACTCGGACTTGGAGGAGGCGATAGCCTACCTCGGATCCCCCTTCATAGGGGCATCCTCCATCAAGCCGGAAAGCCGTACCGCCCTTGATAAACAGGAGGCTATGGTTTATAAAGATGAAAAGTACTGGCGCTGGCGTCAACACATGGCCGAACGTATCGCAGCCTCCCTGGATATGGAACGCTTCGGAGTACAGGCGATCTATCTGTTTGGGAGTACCAACAGCGGCGATGCAGGTCCGGGCAGCGATATCGATCTGATCATCCATTTCCGCGGGACGGAATCACAGCAGCAACAGCTCCTGCTGTGGATGGAGGGCTGGAGTATCAGCCTGGCCGAGATGAATTACCTAAGGACCGGTTACGCGTCCGGTGGACTCTTGGACATTCACATCGTCACCGATGAGGATATCACCAAGAAGTCATCCTATGCCATCAAGATCGATGCCATAACCGACCCGGCCTATCTTTTGAGGGCGCGCACTGATTCCTGAAGGCCTGATCTTCCACCACCAGTCATAGAGCAAGACAAAAATGAGGCTGTCCCTGGTCCATATTGGATCGAGGGGCAGCCTCTTTGAGTTAAAAAAGGTTGGGAATACTGGTGGTTAAACCAAGCGGCGGATAAGCTCGTCCGCATTCCCGTACAGGTAATCGATGATGGGGATCTGGATCATGGTGTAGGAACCGGGCTTCTGCTTCATGCTGGCCCTGGCGGAAGCGGCCATGATCTGGGCGGTCAAGGCGGGATTGTTGATCTTCATCCCGAAACTAAGCAATTGGTTGTGGGTCAAACCCGAGACTCCCTTGCGCTCCATGTTCACCCCGTGACCCATGTCCAATAACATGTCCACATCCGCGACCTGGCTGACTATGGTGTCATCCTTGGCGAAATAGGCATCACTCTTGATGGCGGCAGCGGTTTTATCAAAATCAGCTCCGGGTTGGAGCTGGACATACACCATCCGGCGGTGTACCCCGGTCCCCACCGGGATCGTCATGGATAGGGCATTGGCTACCCCCGGGATAGCTTTGGCGGCTACGGTGTGACCCATGCTCATGCCGGGCCCGAAGTTGGTATAAGTTAATCCCCGGGGCACCATGAATTCAAACATACACCGGATCATGGAATCGGAACCAGGATCCCAACCGGCGGAATTAACAGCCACGGAACTATGGGCCTTGGCGATCGGGTCCAACTGGAGCCGGAGGTCAGCCAACTGGCCGTGGATGTCATAGCTATCGACGGTGTTGATCCCCTTGGCCAGAAGTCGGGCGGCCACTTCGGGGACGGACCGGGTTGGGATACATAGCAGGGCCACATCGACTTCGCCCAGTTCCTCGATCGCCGGGACCAGGCGATAATGGAAGGTTTCAGCCAGATGAAGCTGTTTGAGGGCGCCTTCCTGTTCTACTATTCCTACCAGTTCCAGGTCTGGGGAGGCCTGTACCGCTTCCACTGCAAACCGGCCAACATTGCCAAGACCCACGACCGCAGTTTTTATATTGCTCGTCATCAATACACCTCAGTTCACAAATTTAATTTCATTACCTAGCATATATAAATGTATCCAACCCTGGCAAGACAATATACTGTATACATTGACAACGATATGCTTACCAAGATCTTTCACCGTCAGGTTGATGGGCACCAGTTCAGAGCTGGGGCCGGTCAGGGACTTTATCAGCCCGGCACAGCATCGGAGTGCCAAAGAATCGGCTACCGGGCGATCGATCAATCTGGCAGGCATCATACGAAACTGAGGGGAATAGATCGAGCGTACCACCAATTGTCGGCACAACGGCACCTTTTGGGTCAAACAATTGTCTTTGTAACCAAACCCCATTTGGCTTAGAATTCAATTATGGGAGTACAAATCCAATATATCGCCGCGATTGCATCACTGCCAGGGTCAAGCACCACGGACTCCCCATTCAGCTTTGCTTCTGTTTTGCAGGACAGGAAGGAGGACGAAGATGGATATCTTCACCGCGTTGAAAGAGAGATGGAGTTGCCGGAATTTCAAGAGCGAGGCGATCGAGGCGGAGAAACTTGAGAAGATCCTGACCGCCGGCGGATGGGCGCCATCGGTGATGAATCTGCAGCCGTGGCGTTTCTATGTGATCAAGAATGCGGACCTCAAACAACGGTTGAAGGAACACTGTGAAACGCTGGCCCAGACCATATTTGCCCGCAGCGGCTGGAAATGGGTGTCCAAGTATTCATTCGAATTTCTGGTCCAGGCGCCGGTACTGATTGCAGTGGCGGCGGATCCCAAAGACACCGGGGCTGACCAGTTTGTAAAGGAGCAGGGGACCGGTTATGCATTTTCATGTTGTGCGGCCATCCAGAACATGCTGCTGGCTGCCCATGCTCTGGGAGTGGGGACCCTCTGGTTTTCCCTCTACGACACCCCCCAGGCCAAAGAGATACTGGGGATACCGCCCCATCTTGATCTGGTCAGCATTGTGGTGACCGGCTACAGTGCCGAAGGGGAGAAACACCTGCCCCGTAAACCAATCGCCGATCTGACCATAATCCGGGACTGAGAGGATTACTATTTAAATATGATCTGAGAAATAAAGCTCTTGGCGCCCGGTTTGTTCACCGGCCAAGGGCCAAGGGAGCGAATTCATGGCTGTAAAAATAGTCACCGACAGTACTGCTTATATCAGCCCCGATCAACAGCAGGAGTTGGGTATACGGGTGATACCGCTCAGTGTCCAATTTAGTGATGAATCATTCTTAGAAACCGAGATTGATTATGATTATTTCTACACCAAGATAGAAAGGACCGGAGAGATACCTACTTCTTCACAGCCGTCCGCCGGTGATATCTACAGTGTTTTCCAGGCGATAATCGCGGCGGGTGATCAGGTGCTGGCCATATTTATTTCTTCCGCTATGAGCGGAACATACCAGACTGCGGTGAGTGTCAAAGAACAATTGACCGCGGAGATACCAGACTCGAGAATAGAGGTATTGGATTCCCGCACCAATTGCATGGCACTGGGGGTGCAGGTCCTGGCAGCCGCTCTCGCTATTAAGGCCGGCCAAGATCTGGAGTCCGCGCTCCGAGCGGCCCAAGAGACCCAGGCCCGGGTGCAATTCTTCTTTGTGCCGGAGACCCTTGAATACTTGAAGAAAGGCGGCCGGATCGGCACCGCATCGGCGTTATTGGGCACTTTGCTGAAGATTCGCCCCATATTGACGGTCGACATGCAAACCGGTATGACCCATTTGTGGAGAAAAGCCCGGGGAACATCAGCGGCCGTCGAGCAGGTAGTCAAATTGCTGGAAACCGACGCGCAGCGGTTTGGATTACGCGAGATCATCATCCATCACATAAACGCCTCGCAAAAGGCTGAAAGCCTCAAAAGTCGGTTGGCCGAGTATTACCATTGCCCCATCAGCTACTGCACCATCGGCCCGGTGATCGGACTGCATACCGGTCTGGGGACCATCGGATTGGTCTGGACCACCGAGATGGTGCCGGAGTTTTAAGATGGTGCCTACCATGACTGACGGGCCGGCCGGTACATGCATTTCGGCAATCGGGCTGACAATTACTGGCTATCCCCGGGGGGAGCATAAATAGTGGTCAAGCTATCGATCCGGCAAATGGTGGAATTGGTGCTGCGCAGCGGGGATATTGACAGTCGTTTCGTATCCGGGGACCGGATGCAGGAGGGGGCCCGGGCTCATCGCTTATTGCAGAAGAACAACCGGGACCTCTATGCAGACTACCGCAGCGAAGTAGTTCTTTCTGGGTGCTATGGTTGGGAGGGAGAGGAATACCTGCTGGAAGGCCGGGCGGATGGAATTTTCAAACAGCAGGACCAGTATATCGTCGAAGAGATAAAGACCACCGTAGTACCGCTGAGCTTGATCGGGGAAGATCATGATATCGCCCACTGGGGCCAAGTCCAGTGCTATGCCCACATCTTCGCCGTACAGAACCGGCTGGCGCAGATATCCGTCCAGCTTACCTATTTCAATCTGGAAAGCGATGAAACCAAAAAATTCACCCGCACTTTAGGGCTGGTCGAGCTGGAGGACTTTGTCTATCAGCTTATCGCCCGGTACTCGGGGTGGGCCCGATTGGCCGCGGATTGGCAGCAGACCAGGGATAGATCCATCAGCGACCTGCCATTCCCATTTACACGGTATCGCCGGGGGCAGCGGCAGCTGGCGGTGGCTGCTTATCGGACCATGGCCAGCCGCAGCAAACTCTATGTCCAGTCGCCCACCGGCGTAGGCAAGACCATCTCCGTCCTGTTTCCGGCGGTTAAAGCGCTGG
>JAQVXF010000063.1 GCA_028709355.1 Syntrophomonas sp. | reverse complement strand
GAACCGCCCCAAGGGATTGAGTTCGAAGTGCCGTCGGTTACCCGGATAACCGTCAAAGGCATTAATAAGCAGTTGGTGGGCAATACCGCTGCCGACATCCGTGCCCTTAGAAAACCCGAACCTTACAAAGGTAAGGGTGTGCGTTATGAGAACGAAGTTGTCAGACGCAAAGCTGGCAAATCGGGCGCTAAATAAATAGGAAGGGAGTGACTGCGATGATCAAGAAGACAAGCAAGAAGGAACTCAGGCAGGGAAGACACAAGAGAATCAGAATCAAGTTGGCAGGCACAGCAGAAACACCCAGACTATGTGTTTACCGCAGCCTCAATCATATCTATGCCCAGTTGATCGATGACGTACAGGGTGTTACCTTGGCGGCCGCGTCTACCCTGGATAAGGATATGGCGGACCTGAACAGCTGCAGCAATGTTGCGGCAGCCGCGCGGGTTGGGGGGAGCATCGCCCAGAAGGCTAAAGACAAGGGTATAACCACCGTTGTTTTCGACCGTAACGGCCGCAAGTATCACGGTTGCGTATCTGCTCTGGCAGATGCAGCCCGCGAAAACGGTCTCGTATTTTAACTGATCGCTTATGGATAGGAGGGAAATGATGATAGAAAAGGAACAGGCAGCACCGGAGTTCATCGAAACAGTTGTCAACATCAACCGGGTTGCCAAGGTCGTAAAAGGTGGCCGCAGGTTCAGTTTCAGCGCCCTGGTGGTAGTGGGCGACGGCGAGGGACGGGTCGGGGCCGGTAAAGGCAAGGCCGCCGAAGTGCCTGAAGCGATACGCAAGGGAGTAGAGAACGCCAAGAGAAATATGGTCGATATTCCTTTGATCGATGGCCGGACTATTCCCCATCAGATAGTCGGTAGGTTTGGCGCCGGTCAAGTTCTGTTGAAACCGGCAGCAGCCGGAACCGGGGTTATAGCCGGCGGGCCCGTTCGGGCGGTCCTTGAGGCAGCCGGATTAAAAGACATATTGACCAAGTGCATTGGAACCTCAAACGCCAATAATGTGGTGCGGGCGACCATGGAAGGCCTGAAGAGCCTGAAGAAGGCTGACCGGGTGGCGCAACTGAGGGGAAAGACGATAGACGAGATATTGAACTAGGGGGGTAAGCCAAGTTGGCGAAGCAGCTAAAAATTACCTGGACCAAAAGCTTTATCGGTTATCCTCGTACCCAGCGCTTAACCATTCAGAGTTTGGGGCTCAGGAAATTAAATCATTCGGTTGTAAAAGAGGATTGTGCCCAGATAAGAGGGCAGATAGAAAAAGTTAAACACATGGTTCTTGTGGAAGAAATAGATGAGGCATAGTGAGGTTTTAAAGTGAAGCTGGAGGAACTGCAATCTCCACCCGGTGCGAACAAAAAGATAAAGAGGGTGGGCCGAGGGATTGGTTCCGGTCATGGCAAGACTTCCACCCGGGGGCATAAAGGCCAGAAGGCACGTTCCGGGGGAGGCATCAGGCCAGGATTCGAGGGTGGACAAATGCCCTTGCAGAGGCGTTTACCGAAGAGAGGGTTCCACAACATTTTCAAGAAGGAATATGCTGTGGTAAACGTGAAGGACCTCAATTGTTTTGAGGACGATACGGTTGTGACCATCGATCTGCTCCGTGAAGCAGGTTTAGTAAACAAGATACCAGCCGGAGTTAAATTATTAGGGGATGGCGAGTTGGAGAAAAGACTCACCGTTCAAATGCATAAGTGCAGCCGGCAGGCCGAGGACAAGATTACGGCTAGAGGCGGCAAATTTGAGGTGGTTTAATGCTTAGTTCATTTCAGCAGGCCTTGAAGATTGGTGATTTAAGGACTAAACTGCTCTTTACCCTTATGATGTTACTGGTATTTCGTGTCGGGGCACATATACCGGTCCCTGGCATTAATCCGGAAGCGATCGCACAGCTATTGCAGGGTCAATTGTTTGGCTTCTTTGATATAATATCTGGGGGTGCATTCAAACGATTCAGCGTGTTCGCGATGAGTATTACCCCGTACATCAACGCATCGATTATCATGCAATTGCTGACGGTGGTGGTACCTACCCTCGAGGAGCTCAACAAAGAGGGACAGGAAGGCAAAAAGAAAATCGCCCAATATACCCGCTATGGAACCATTGTGTTGGCTTTGATCCAGGCCATCGGGATGGCGTTCGCCCTGGGTAAATCTGGAGCCTTAGTTCATGCCGGGGTGCTCTCCTATGTTATCGTAGTCGTATCCCTGACGGCCGGAACTGCCATGCTGATGTGGATCGGTGAAATGATTACCGAGCG
Source organism: Syntrophomonas sp. (assembly GCA_028709355.1). Lineage (GTDB taxonomy): Bacteria > Bacillota > Syntrophomonadia > Syntrophomonadales > Syntrophomonadaceae > PHAA01. Next base: position 4,435 of record JAQVXF010000063.1, on the reverse strand, counting down.
GGGAATAGGCAATGGAATATCGTTGATCATATTCTGTGGTATAGCCGCCCGCATACCATCCCAGATACAAGGTGTGTCCCAGGAAGTAAGCAGTGGGATGGCCGGATATTTCCAGGTCTTGCTGTTGATAGTGGTGGTCCTGGTAGTAATCGCGGCCGTGGTAGCCATGAATGAAGGAACCCGCAGACTGCCGATCCAGTATGCCAAGCGAGTAGTGGGCCGCAGACTTTATGGGGGGCAGAGCACGTTCCTTCCTTTGAAAGTCAACAGCGCCGGGGTTATACCCATCATCTTTGCGATGTCGTTGGGGATGTTCCCGGCGACCATCGGATCTTGGATGAGTCCGACCTCGTCCTTCAACGTTTTCCTTAACACCTATTTCAGTTACACCAGTGTGGCCTACAATGGGTTTTATGCTTTGCTAATAATATTCTTCACCTACTTCTATGTCTCGATAATATTCAATCCATTGGACGTTGCGGACAATATCAAGAAGAACGGTGGGTTTGTGCCCGGAATCCGTCCTGGGCGGCCGACTGCAGAATATATCGACAAGGTGTTATCCCGTCTAACCTTAGCCGGCGGTGTCTTCCTGGCTTTGATTGCGATATTACCGAACATAGTCATAGCCATAACCGGGGTAAAAAGCCTTTGGTTTGGGGGAACCGCTCTCTTGATCTTGGTCGGCGTGGCCCTGGACACGATGAAACAGGTGGAGTCACATTTGCTGCTGAGAAGCTATGAAGGCTTTGTTAAATAGGAGATGATCTTATGAATATTATTCTGATGGGGCCTCCTGGTGCAGGGAAAGGCACCCAAGCCGAGTTTATCAAGAATGAGTATCCCATTCCCCATATCTCCACCGGTGATATGTTCAGGGAGGCGGTGCAGAATGGGACTACCATGGGTCTTGAAGCCAAGAAATATATGGATGCCGGTCAACTAGTACCCGACCAGGTTACTATTGGTATCGTGGAGGACCGGTTAGGTATGCCCGACTGCCAACCAGGATTCCTGCTGGATGGTTTTCCCCGTACCACAGTGCAGGCAGTAGCCTTGGACGAGGTTATGCAAAGACTGGGCAAGAAACTCGACCTGGCGCTTGATATCTCGGTGCCGGAGGATGTTTTAATGGACCGCATGGTGGGCCGGGTATTCTGCGGGTCCTGTAAAACCGTCTATAATACCGTCTTCAATCCCCCTGCAGTCGCAGGTGTATGCGACAGATGCGGGGGTGAATTGGTGCAGCGGAGCGATGATAAAGCCGAGACCGTGAAAAAGCGCATCCAAGTCTACATGGAGCAGACTCAACCCCTATTGCATTACTACACTCAGCAAGGTAATCTGGTCACCTTGGATGGGCAGAGAGATCCCAAGGAAGTATTTAAGGATGTTCGGGCTTTGCTGGAGCAACTGGGATGATTTATATCAAGACCCCTAATGAGATCAAGAAGATGCGGAAGGCGGGTCGAGTAGTTGCCCAAGTACTGCAGATTCTCCAGAGGGAGGTTCGTCCCGGTATTAGCACTGGACAGTTAAATAAGATGGCTGAAGAAGAGGCCAAAAAGAGAAACGCCGTAGCTGTATTCAAGAAATATCCGCATCCGCGCGGAACCCGGCCTTTTCCCGGGGCTATCTGCGCCTCAGTTAATGAAGAAGTGGTGCATGGCATACCTGGTCGCAGGAAGCTTAAGGAAGGCGACATCATAAGCATCGATTTTGGAGTTATACTGGACGGTTTTGCGGGAGATTCAGCCATTACGGTTGCCGTGGGCGAAGTCCGATCCGAGGTCAAGAAGCTGATACGGGTAACCGAGGAATCCCTGATGAAGGGTATCGAACAGGCGCAAGTGGGCAACCGGTTAGGGGCTGTATCCTCCGCGGTCCAGATGCATGTTGAACAAGCTGGATTTTCCGTAGTCCGGGATTTTGTAGGACATGGTATCGGAAGGAGCATGCATGAGGATCCCCCTATCCCGAATTATGGTAAGGCTGAACGAGGTCCAGTGTTGCAGGTAGGGATGGCACTAGCCATAGAACCCATGGTAAACATGGGATCATACAGTGTCATCACCAAAATGGATGATTGGACGGTGGTCACAATCGACGGCAAACCCTCGGCCCATTTCGAACACACCATTGTGGTCGGCGACCAGGGCCCCGAGATTCTCACCTTAGTGTAGTGGAGGTGAAGGATGATAGGCACTGATATCCTGGGTAAAGTGGTCATATCCAAATCAGGCCGGGACAGGGGTAAGGCTTTCGTTGTGGTTGGCATTTTGAATGAAAGATTCCTTATCGTCTGCGACGGGGATATACGTAAAATCGAAAATCCTAAGAAGAAAAACATCAAACACTTGAATGTGACATCGATGCAGGCCTATGATGTTTTGGAGTACTTGCGCAAAAGCGAGAAACCTCCCAATCACATTATTAAGAAAAACATCAAACAGTTGCTTGATAAAGGTTTAAATCACGGGGAAGGAGGTCTGGAGAATGGCTAAAGATGACGTAATCGAGGTAGAAGGGAAAGTACTGGAACCATTACCTAACGCCATGTTTACGGTTGAAATGGAAAATGGCCATAAGGTCCTTGCCCATATATCGGGGAAGATGAGAATGAACTTTATCAGGATTTTACCTGGTGACCGAGTTATGGTGGAACTTTCACCCTATGACTTGAACCGGGGACGGATAACATATCGATTCAAATAGAATCAGGGCCAGCATCAATAAAGGAGGTTAATGCCGTGAAGGTTAGAGCATCAGTCAAGAAGATCTGCGACAAGTGCAAGATCATCAAACGCAAGGGCAAAGTAACCATTATTTGTGATAATCCCAAGCATAAACAGGTGCAAGGTTAACTAATTATTGAGCAATGAATAAATTAATCCAAAGGAAGTGAATGGTTTGGCAAGAATAGCAGGCGTTGATTTACCCCGCGATAAGAGAGTCGAGATTTCCCTTACCTATATATTAGGCATTGGGAGATCATCTGCTCAGAAGATTATGGTAGCCGCGGGTATAAATCCTAACACCAGGGTGAAAGACTTAACCGAGGAAGAAGTTGCCAAAATAAGGGCGATCATCGACAAGAACTACGTGGTTGAAGGCGATCTGCGCAGAGATGTCAGCATGAACATCAAACGACTGATGGACTTGGGTTGTTATAGAGGGTTACGCCATCGGCGGGGATTACCGGTACGGGGCCAGAACACCAAGACCAATGCCCGCACCCGCAAGGGACCCAAACGCACCGCCGGCGGCAAGAAGAAGTAAATAAGGAGGATTATTGAGTGGCACGCAGAACAGCAACCGTCAGGGTCAAGAGACGGGAAAAGAAGAACATCGCCGAAGGAATCGCCCATATCAAATCGACCTTTAATAATACGATAATCTCGATTACCGATAAACATGGCAATGCTATATCCTGGGCCAGTGCCGGTACGGTGGGATTCAAGGGTTCCCGTAAAAGCACTCCTTATGCTGCCCAGCAGGCGGCCGAAAATGCTGCCCGTGCGGCCATGGAACATGGCCTCAGGGAAGTGGAATGCTATGTCAAGGGACCGGGGGCCGGTCGCGAAGCAGCTATACGGTCTTTACAGGCAGCTGGCCTGGAAGTCAGCGTCATCAAAGACGTTACCCCTATTCCCCACAACGGATGTAGACCGCCCAAGAGAAGAAGAGTTTAAGGAGGTAAATGTTTAGTGGCAAGATATACTGATGCAGTCTGTCGCCAATGCCGGCGGGAAGGGGAAAAACTGTTCCTGAAGGGGGACAGGTGCTACTCGGAAAAATGTGCGATTCAGCGCAGGGCTTTCGTTCCCGGACAGCATGGCCAGAAACGCCGCCAGAAGAGTAGTGAATATGGGATCCAGCTGCGTGAAAAACAGAAGACTAAGCGGATCTACGGTGTTTTGGAGAAGCAGTTCCGTAACTATTTCAAGAAAGCAGAGCGCCAGAAGGGCATAGCCGGCGAGAACCTTTTGATTCTCTTGGAAAGACGCCTGGACAATGTCGTCTTTCGCTTGGGTTTCGCTTCCTCCCGTAAGGAAGGCCGCCAGCTGGTGACCCATGATCATTTCACCATCAACGGCAAGAAGGCCAACATCGCTTCGATGCTGGTGTCTATTGGTGATACCATCCAGGTTAAAACCGGCAGCGCCGACTCCCCCAAATTCCAGGAGTTGAAAGCGGCTGGTGCCTACAAGACCCCCCCGCAGTGGTTGGAAGTTGATATAGAGAATCTTACGGGCAGAGTATTGGCCTTCCCGACCCGAGAGAATGTGGATACAGCTGTCAATGAGCAATTAATCGTTGAGTTGTACTCCAGATAAGATATCCAACTTCAATAAACCTCTAGTATAGAAGGAGGGGAAAATATGCTCGAGATGGAAAAACCCCGTATCGAATGTACCGAAAAAGACCCGGACAA
>JAQVXF010000062.1 GCA_028709355.1 Syntrophomonas sp. | reverse complement strand
ACCGCAGCAATATGGAAGTCGGCAATGTCCAGGCGGTTCTGGACGGAGACCTGGATGGATTCATGACCGCCTGCCTGCGGCTCAAGAGAGAATAACCAGGGGAGGTAAATGTGAGAGAGATTACGGAGAGTACGATCCAAGCAGTCGAAGCCAAAGCTCGGTCGATGCGCCGCCATATCATTAGTATGTTGGGGGCGGCTGGTTCCGGTCACTCCGGGGGGTCGCTTTCAGCGGCGGACATAGTGGCCTGTCTCTATTTCTGGGAAATGAACGTTGATCCCCTTCAACCCCATATGCCAGGCCGGGACCGTTTCGTGCTCAGTAAAGGTCATGCCGCTCCGGTGCTTTATGCGGCTCTGGCCGAGAAAGGTTATTTCCCCATCGCGGAACTAGAGACCCTGCGCAAACTGGGCAGCCCCCTGCAGGGCCACCCCGACATGCGTAAACTGGCTGGAGTCGAAGCCTCCTCCGGTTCACTGGGCCAGGGAATTTCTTGGGCGGTGGGCATGGCCCTGGCTGAGAAGATGGATGAGGCCTCTGACTACCGCATATATGCCCTTCTAGGTGATGGTGAAATCGAGGAAGGACTGGTTTGGGAAGCTTTGATGGCGGCGGCTCACTATAAACTGGACAATCTGACTGCCTTCCTGGACCACAACCAGCTCCAGATCGATGGGCCTATCAGCGAGGTCATGTCGCCAGAACCGGTGGCCGACAAGTTCCGGGCGTTCGGCTGGGAGACTCTGGTCATCGATGGTCACGATCCCGGCCAGATAATGCAGGCATTGGAGGTGGCCCGCAACACCAAGGGTAAGCCTACAGCCATAATAGCCGATACTGTGAAAGGTAAGGGATGTTCCTTTATGGAGAATAAGGCTGAGTGGCATGGCACTGCCCCCAACCGGGAGCAAACCAGCCAAGCCCTGCAGGAACTGGAAAGCCCGATTACAAAGGCATAACATAGAGGTTTTATAAACACATGTTGATTAGATTGTCATTGTTTAAGGAGGTTCTGATTTGGAAAAGCAAGCTACCCGGGATGCCTATGGGAAGGCTTTGGTGGAGCTGGGTCACCGCTATCAGGACGTAGTGGTCCTGGACGCTGATCTGTCCAAGTCCACCAAGACGGCCGAATTTGCCCAGACCTTCCCGCGCCGTTTTATAAACGCCGGAATCGCAGAGCAGAATATGATGGGTATGGCGGCCGGGCTGGCTGCTTCGGGCAAGATTGCGTTCGCGAGTTCATTCGCTATATTCGCTGCTGGCCGGGCTTTCGAAATAGTGCGCAATTCTTTGGCCTATGCCAACCTGAGCGTGAAGATTTGCGCTACTCATGCCGGGCTGACGGTCGGTGAAGATGGAGGCTCACACCAGTCAGTGGAGGATATCGCCATAATGCGCTGTATTCCCAACATGACGGTGGTGGTGCCGGCCGACGGCACCACCACCCGCAAAGCGGTGGAAGCCGTCTACCATCGCCCTGGACCGGTCTACCTGCGGTTGGGTCGCCCGGCGGTCCCGGTGTTGTATGATGATAGTATGGATTTTCAGATCGGCAAGGGGGTTGAACTGCGGCAGGGGAGAGATGCCACCCTGATCGGCTGCGGTATCATGGTGGCCAAATGCCTGGAAGCGGCCGACCGTTTGCAGGCAGAGGGGATCCAGGTCTCGGTGGTCGATATGCATACGGTCAAACCATTGGATCGGGAACTTATAGAACTTAAGGCCAGGGAAACCGGAGCTATCCTGACCGTGGAAGAACACAGTATCCTGGGCGGCTTGGGTGGAGCCGTGTGTGAAGCGGTGTGTGAACTGTTTCCGGTACCGGTTGTGCGGATGGGCATCAACGATCTGTTTGGGCAGTCCGGGACACCGGATGAATTGCTGGAATATTATGGACTGAGCGTCGCTGGAATAGTCGCCAATACCCACAGGCTGTTGTCAAAAAAATAGAATGGTCCAAAAAAACCGGCCCTTTTGCAGAAACCACCTATTAATGGTGGTTGTTTTGTATTATCATTAAAACGATAAGCATCTGGCCGGCTCTGGGATAGGAGCAACAGGGCAGATGTTGAGGCCTATTCACTGTCCGGAGGAAGCAATGCTGGTTCAGTTTTATAATGTCACCAAAGTATATCGCAACGGAGTGAAGGCGCTTAACGACGTTTCTTTAAAGATTGACCGGGGTGAATTTATCTTTCTCATGGGCCCCAGCGGGGCTGGTAAGTCCACTTTCATCAAGATGTTGTTCCGGGAGGAAGTCCCCACTCAGGGTCAGATTTTTATATCTTCACGTAGTATCGTACGTATGAAACGCAGTGAGGTGCCCCATCTGCGACGCAGTATGGGGGTAGTCTTCCAGGACTTCAAACTGCTGGAGAATAAAACCGTGGCTGAGAATATCGCCTTCGCCATGAAGGTGGTTGGGGCTGGCAACCGTGAAATAGCCGCCCGCACCAGCGATGTAATCAACCTGGTCGGTTTAAAGGGCAAGGAGAATTCATTTCCCGGGCAGCTCTCCGGCGGAGAGCAGCAACGGGTAGGGATAGCCAGGGCTATAGCCAATCGACCCCTTCTGCTCATCGCTGACGAGCCCTCCGGCAACCTGGACATGGCCACCGCTGATGAGATAATGGAGCTACTATATAATATCAACCGCAAAGGGACGACTGTGGTTATGGCGACCCATGCCCGTGAACTAGTCAAAAAAGGGGGCAAGCGCATAATCACCCTGGAGGCCGGGCGGGTCGTTTCCGATATGTGTGCCCTGGAGCAGCAGTAATGAACTTTAAAAACATTGGTTATTTCTTCAAGGAAGCCTTGATTTCTTTATCGCGCAACCGGGTCTTAAGCCTGGCAACCATAACTACCATGGCGGTCTGTATATTGTTCCTGGGGGTCGCGGTTCTGTTGACGGTCAATGCCGGCAACTTCATGAACCAATTGGAGTCGGATATCCAGATAATAGCTTATCTGGATGATTCCTTGACCAAGCCGCAGCTTGGCGAGGTCGAAGCGAACATAAAGGCAACGGCGGGGGTCCAAGAGGTGACTTTCGTCTCCAAGGATGAGGCCTTGCAAAGGTTGCAGTCCAAATTCTCGGAAGAGGATTATGATCTCCAACAGACCCTGGGCAAGAATCCGCTGCCCAACAGTTATGAAGTCAAAGCGGTGAATCCGCAGGAGGTAGCCCAGGTAGCTCAGTTGATCGGAGAGATACCAGGGGTATATAAAGTCAACTATGGGCAAGGCGTGGTGGAAAAACTCTTCCAGGTTACCAAATGGGTTAGGATACTCAGTATGGTATTCATGATTATCCTGGCCCTGGGGGCGATATTTTTGATTGCCACCACCATCAGATTGGCCATCTTTGCCCGCCGTAAGGAGATCTATCTGATGAAGCTGATTGGGGCCACCGATTGGTTTGTGCGCTGGCCCTTCTTCATCGAAGGTATATTGATGGGTGTGGCGGGAGCACTGGTAGCGATCGGGCTCTTGGCGGGGGGATATACATCCCTGATCAACAATGCTCAGACAGCCTTGTTCTTTGTCCCCCTGGTCAGTCAACAGAGTTTCCTGCTCCAGGTCTACCTGTCGCTGGCAGCGGCGGGGGTTTTACTGGGGACAGTAGGGACCTATATATCCTTGAATCGCTTTTTGAATGTATAAAAACACTGTTCAGGTGATGACAGCGTCTTTATGCCACAGCGGGAGTTACCGGCCACATGATCTGATTGACTTTATTCTAACCGTTTCTTGATGATTGGACCTCAGTAATCGTGGGGAGCCAGATTGGAGAGGGGGAATCGGCCCAATAATGCGCATACATAACAGGACACTGATTGCATTAATAGCCCTGGTAATAATGACGGTCATGATTTTACCGGTCAGTGCTGATCAGATCGGCGACCAGCAGAAGTTGCTGGATAACCTGAACCAGAGGCTGCAGACCACCCAAAGGAGCCTCAATCAAGCCTCGCGGGCGGAAAAGACCATCCTCGGTGAGGTTCAGGATATTGAGCAGGATACTGAAGCGCTCGAGCAGGACATAGACGCCCTGAACAGTAAAATCGCCCGTCTGCAAAGCCGCATCGCCACTTTGAACAAAGAAATCAAGGTGCATCAGGCCGAATTGGACAAGCAACTGGCGGTTCTGAGCGAGAGGCTGGTGGTGATCTATGAACAGGGAGACACTACTTATATGGAGGTACTGCTGGGAGCCACCGATATCAAGGACTTGATCACCCGGGTGGATATGCTCAGTACTATCATCGGGCAGGATAAAGAGTTGATAGCCGAGATAAATCTGCGCAAGAGAGACCTGGACAACAAGAAGGCCGATTTAGATGTGCAACAGCGGGAACTGGAGTCCTCCCGGGTGAGCCTGGTGGAGAAGAAAAGCCGACTGGCCAGCCAGTTGAAGCAGAAGAAGGAAGTGCTGGCCAGTGTCCAGCAGGAGAAGCAGAAATACGCCCAGGCGATAGAGGAATTGGAGCGGGCCTCGGCTGAGGCCGAAGCCATGATCTTGAGACTACAGGGCAAGGGGGGCAGTATCGGAACCGGCTCCTATACCTGGCCCACGCCTGGTTATCGCAACATCACCTCCAGTTACGGGATGAGATATCATCCGATCCTCAAGGTCAACAAATTACATACCGGGATAGATGTTGGTGCGCCCAGCGGGGCCAAGATCGTCGCCGCCGATAGCGGTACGGTCATCTACTCAGGCTGGCTGGGGGCTTACGGCAATACCATCATCATCGATCACGGGGCAGGGATCTCGACCCTCTATGGGCATCAGTCCTCCCGCCTGGTCAACGTGGGGGCCAAGGTCAGCAAGGGCCAGACCATTGGCAAGGTCGGCAGCACCGGTTGGAGTACCGGAGCCCACCTCCATTTTGAGGTCAGGAAGAAAGGTAATCCGGTCAATCCCAGATCATATATTTAAGGGTTAATGGCAACAGGGAGGCAGAGCCTCCCTGTTTTTGTCAGGGCCTAAATACTGGCAAGGGGCTGGGATCATACGGATTCCTGGCCTCTTCTTAGTTGGTGACGGGCCGCGCCGGTTCATTGTCTTGCCAGTCGCTTTGGGGTAACATTGACTTAGAGTCAACAGAGAAGCTGCCCGATAATAGAAGACAGCAGGGTGTGATAGTATTGATAAGCAAAATGCTGAGATTTATAGCCGGTATCCTGGCGGTGATAGGCCTGGGGGTGGTCCTCCTGGGCGGCTATGCGGTGGGGACCAATTGGAGCGGGTGGACCACTTTAATCAGTGTGATGGGCCTGATCGAGACGGTTTCTCTCCATGAACCCCCCGGGGATAAGATGTTGGAAGGTGCTACCGCGGGGATTGTAGCCTCGCTGGATGATCCTTATTCCCGCTACCTGGAGAAGAGCCAGTGGGAGGAGCTGCAATTGCAGCTTAATGCTGAGTTTGGCGGCATCGGGGTTTATGTGGTGGAGACCGATGATGGTAAATTGACCATCGTTTCTCCCATCAAGGGCACCCCGGCCGAACGGGCCGGTCTGAAGAATGGTGACATCGTGACCCGGATCAACGGGGTCAGCACCTACGGTATGAACCAGGACGACGCAGTGCACCTGATGCGGGGTGATCCGGGCACCCAGTTGGTTATGGTGGTCTATCGCCCGGACCGGGCCGAGGAGATAGAATTCCAGATCATCAGGGAGATCATCAATGTCCCCTCAGTGGAGGATAAGTTAGTCAGCCAGGAGCCTTTGCTGGGATATATCAAGCTGAACCAGTTCCATGCCCGTTCGGCACAGGAGATGGCCGCCAGCGTCAACCGATTGGAGGGTCAGCAGGTAAAGGGCTTGATCCTGGATCTGCGCGACAATGGCGGGGGTGAGTTTGATGCAGCGGTGGAGATCGCAGATCTGTTCCTGGGTGAGAGCGAAGTGGTCAGCATCCGGGATGGCCAACAGCGGGAGACCGTTCATAAAGCCTATGCCGGCGCCACATCCATCCCCCTGGTGGTGTTGGTGAACAAGAACAGTGCCAGCGCATCCGAGATCCTGGCCGGGGCGTTGCAGGATAACGAGCGGGCAGTACTGGTAGGGGAAAAGACCTTTGGCAAAGGCCTGGTGCAGACAGTCTATCCCCTGGCGGACGGTGGCGCTCTCAAGTTGACCACCCAGAAGTATTTCACCCCGGATGGTACTGACATCAACGAGATCGGCATAAATCCCGACATGGTAGTGCAAAATGAGGCTGGCAGTGAAATCGACCTGCAGTTGGAGAGGGCCATAGAATATCTTCAACAGAAGACCAGGTGAAATTGGGTGGCTGGAGGAGCACGCTGGTAGCATGGTGATTTTTTAGCCGAAGGTAAAGGGTGGTTGTTGGTAAGCAGACTGACAGCCACCTTTTTACGTCATCAGGCTATGGGACTGGGCAATCTTACCGTTCATCAAAATTTCAGCTGTTTGCGAATCTTAGCGCAAGAGAGCAAATCCGGGCGGAGAACGGTTTGTGTAGCCGGCCGGGCAGAGCGGGCCGCAGGAAAACCAAGTCCCCAAGGTCCTGGGTGCATCTGGTGGACCAAGAGAGCTGGGGTCCAGGGTTTATCAAGGAGATGTTGGGTGAAGCAGAATTTTTTGGGTCTCTATAGTATAATAAAATGATGTCTCCTAATTTGGCCGCGGAAGGAGGAGTCGCTATGCAGGAGTTCCAACTCAATTCAGATTATGTGCCCACCGGGGACCAACCGGAAGCCATCCGGCAGCTGG
>JAQVXF010000061.1 GCA_028709355.1 Syntrophomonas sp. | reverse complement strand
TTGATAACCTACAATCTCAACAAAGAGGGCTTTGAAACCGTGGCTGCCCATAGCGGCCCGGAGGCCTGGCAATTGATCCAGAAGGAGCACCCCGACCTGATCATCCTGGACCTGATGCTGCCCGGCCAGGACGGGCTGGAGATCTGCCGGGAACTGCGCCGGGCCGACAACCTGACCCCGATCATCATGCTCACCGCCCGGGACGACGAGATCGACCGGGTACTGGGGCTGGAACTGGGAGCGGACGATTATGTCACCAAACCATTCAGCGTGCGGGAGTTGACCGCCCGGGTCAAGGCGGTGCTGCGCCGGCGGAGGGCGACCGGTGAGACCGAATCCGACGAGGCCTGGATAACGGTGGGCAGTTTCGTGATCAAGCCGGAGCGCTATGAGATCTACCAGGACGGCCAGCGATTGGAGTTGACCCTGAAAGAATATGAATTGCTGGAATTGTTGCTGCGCAACCAAGGCCGCGTCCTGAAACGGGACTACCTGCTGCAGGTGCTGTGGGATTACAATGACAGCGTCAGCACCAGGGTACTGGATGTGCAGATCAGCAAACTGCGTGAAAAGATCGAAGCGGACAGCCACAATCCTCACTATATAAAGACCGTGCGGGGTTTAGGCTATAAATTCGAGGTGCCTGCCGATGTTTAACAGCTATCGGGCCAAATTGATCGGGGCCTTCCTGGTGGTTATCGCCCTGCTGTTGATCCTGCTGGGTGGTTTGGGATATAACACCTACAAACGCTCCTACCTGGACAACATGGAGACCCGTCTCATCCAGGAAGCCCGTCTGGTGAGCGACATGACCAGATTCCGGACCGGAGCCGGAGCAGTTCAGCGCAGTTACCAGGAGATATGCGATACAGCCGCCCGGGACAGTGATACCCGGGTGACCATCATCGATGCCGGGGGGATGGTTTTGGGAGATTCCCAGGTGGAACCATCAGCCCTGGACAACCACAGCAGCCGGCCCGAGGTTTTCAGCGCCCTGCGCGGGCAGACCGGGGTAGACATCCGCTACAGTGACACCCTGGCCATGAATATGCTCTATGTAGCGGTGCCTTTCAGCGATGCCGAGAATAGCGGAGCGGTACGCCTGGCCTTGCCCCTGGCCGAGCTCCAGGCCATCTATGATAATGCCCTGACAGCCATCCTGCTGGCCGCTTTGTTGTGCGGACTGATTGCTACCGGGCTGGGTTTGTATCTGGCACAGCGGTTTTCCCATCCCCTGCAGGAGACCACCCGGGCGGTAAGAGATATGGCGGGGGGCAACCTGCGCCGCCGCATCTCCATCCATACCGGGGACGAGATGGAAGAACTGGCCCGTGCTTTCAATGACATGGGGCAGCGGGTCCAGCACAATATGGACGAGATAACCGAGGTCAGGAACTACCTGCAGGCCATCCTGGACAACACCGTCAACGGCATCCTGATGATCGGCGCGGGGGACCGGGTGGTCTATGCAAATCCGGTGGCCGCCTCCCTGCTGGCTCTGGGCCAAGGCTTCACCAACCGCAAATATGTGGAGATCGTCAGTGTCTACGACTTGCTGGCCATGATCGATGCGGCCCGGGCCACCCGCCGGCCGGTCCGGGATAGCCTGGTTTTGCATGCTTTGGGAGCCCGGATGTTGGAAGTCAATGTAGTGCCTATCGATGCTTCCGATCCGGCCCGGCCAGATATCCTGGTGGTTATGAATGACATCACCGAGATGAAGCACCTGGAACAGGTACGCAAAGATTTTGTCGCCAACGTATCCCATGAATTGAAAACCCCGGTGGCCAGTATCAGCGGGTTCGCCGAAACCTTATTGGTGGAGGGCGGCCAAAATCCGGCCACAGTGACCGAATTTGCCCGCATCATCTACCAGGAGAGCCAGCGGTTGGCGCGGATGATCAGTGACTTGCTGGAACTTTCCAAGCTGGAAGCAGATGCGTTCAAGCTGGAATTAGAGACGATAGATATGGATAAACTGGTGGAAGAGGCAGTAAACCGGATGTCTACCAGCGCTGGTTTTAAAGATATCGAGGTCGATTACCGGCACCCCGGTCACCCCCTGCTGTTGACCAGTGATCCGGATATGCTGGACATGATAGGGACCAACCTGCTGGATAACGCTATCAATTACAGCCCCGAGGGGGGGCGTATCACGGTATCCCTGCAGGATCAAGGCGACCGGGTGATGCTGTCGGTGCAAGATAACGGCATCGGCATCCCAGCCCGGGACCTCACCCGGATCTTCGAACGTTTCTACCGGGTCGACAAGGCCCGCTCCCGCAAGACGGGGGGGACCGGACTAGGCTTGTCCATCGTCAAACACGGGGTCGAGAATCTGCAGGGTCAGGTTACGGTGGAAAGCGTCGAAGGCGGCGGCTCCACTTTCTATGTGCATCTGCCCAAATTGGATAGTCAGCAGAAGGTTGAGGTTTAGCCTCGTTTACAATTATTTTACAATCAGTATACCCAGGCTTAAGATTAGATGGATTGGCCCTTTACATTGATCCGCTATCATGAATGCATATAAAAATGATAAGGGAGGAAACATCTAAAATGGGTTCAGAAAAGATCAGAAGGATTACCAGTTTTCTAATCCTGGGTTTATTGCTGGTGGGTACCGGCATAGTGACCGGTTGCGGCTCGAAGACCACCGAGACTCCCACCCCGGGTCAGAATACCCCGGCGGCTTTGTCAGGCAGCTTGACCATTGCCGGTTCCACCTCGGTACAACCCTTTAGCGAAGTGCTGGCCGAGGAATTCATGGCCAAGAACAAGGGGGTGCAGATCAATGTTCAAGGGGGCGGTTCCAGTGTGGGCATCGAGGCCGCTGTTACCGGCGCGGCCCAGATCGGGGCATCATCTCGAGCAGTGAAAGCCGAAGAGACCGCTAAAGGACTTACCGCCACCACCATCGCCCTTGACGGGATCGCGGTGGTAGTAAATCCCGCCAATACCTTGACCGGACTGACGACTGAACAAGTCATGAATATCTATCTGGGCAACATCAAGAACTGGAATGAAGTAGGCGGTCCGGATGCGGTCATCACCGTGGTCACCCGGGAAGAAGGTTCCGGAACCCGGGATGCCTTCAGTGAGATAGTGCTGGCCAAGAAAGATATAATCAAAACCGCCATCGTCCAGAATTCCACCGGAGCGGTAAGGACCACCGTGGCTGGTGACAAGAATGCCATCGGCTATGTATCACTTTCCAGCCTCAACCAGGAAGTCAAAGCCCTTGACATCAACGGGGCGGCGGCCAACGAAGCCAATGTAAAAGCCGGCACCTATAAGATCCAGAGACCCTTCATCTACGTTACCAAGGGCGCCCCGTCTGGTTTAGCCCAAGCCTTCATCGACTACGTCCTCAGCCCCGAAGGACAGCAGCTCATCGTCGAAGAGGGAGCCTTCAGTATCAAATAGGCCCATTCCATAAACGATTGGCACCCCGCTCTGTTACCGGAGCGGGGTTAACTAATGAGAAATTTACATTAGTTTTACATTGGCTTAACCAACATTTAACCGATTAGTTGACCAGGATTGACTTGGCCATGCTAATCTATCCTCAACAGCAAAGTAAAACGGCCATAATGCCAAGAAGCGTCAGGGATAAGCTATGACCGGAAAGGATAGATATGCAGCCAATCTCGAAGAATCTGCATCGCCGCGGTGAGAGTTGGATCGAAAAGGGTCTGGCTTTCTGCGCGGCCCTGTTTGTGATAGTCATTGCCATCATAACCATCTTCATCTTTGCCCGGGGACTACCGATCCTGTTAAAGGTCGGAGTGGCCGACTTTCTGTTCAATACTGATTGGCGCCCTACCAGCAACAGTTTCGGTATCGGAACCATGCTGGTCGGTTCTCTGGTGGTGACCACTGCCTCTTTGTTGTGGGCGGTGCCGCTGGGAATAATGACAGCCATATTCATGGCTGAAGTAGCACCGCCCCGGGCCAGCCGGTGGCTGGGTGCCCTGGTCGAATTGCTGGCCGGTATCCCCTCGGTGGTCTATGGCTTTGTAGGGCTGGTCCTAATAGTGCCCTTCATCAGGAATTACCTGGGCGGCAATGGGCTGAGTGTGCTGGCTGGAGCTATAATACTGGGTATAATGATCCTGCCCACCATCATCAACATATCCCGGGATGCCATCCGGGCGGTTCCCAAGGAGTATAAAGAGGGGTCCCTGGCCCTGGGGGCGACCCATTACCAGTCCATCCGCCGGGTGATCTTGCCCGCCGCTCGATCAGGTATCATCACCGCGGTGGTGCTGGGGATGGGGCGGGCTATCGGCGAAACCATGGCGGTAGTGATGGTGACCGGCAATTCTCCCATTATCCCGGCGGGAGTTCTCTCCCCGGTGCGGACCATGACCAGCAACATCGTGCTGGAGATGGGTTATGCCGCCGGCGATCACCAAGCGGCCCTGTTTGCCACCGGGGTGGTCCTATTCGTGTTCATCGTCATCCTCAACCTGGTGGTTAATATGTCGCTAAAGGCAGGTGCAGCCAATGGCCGGCGCTAGCGGCAAAGATAAGCTGCTGACGGGAATATTTTGGCTGGCCGGAATCTTCATCGTCCTGATCCTGGCCGGAATAATAGGTTATGTGCTATTCAGAGGCGCGTCCAGCCTGAGCCTGGACTTTATCCTCCAGCCCCCCAGCCGGGCCGGCCGGCTCGGGGGAATATCGACCACCATCGTCGGCACGGTTTACCTGACCCTGCTGGCATTGCTGGCGGCGGTGCCGGTGGGAGTGGGCAGCGCCATCTACCTGGAGGAATACGCCCACAGCCGGAGCCGGTTTGCCAAGCTGGTGAACCTGACTGCGGAGACTCTGGCCGGCATACCTTCCATAGTATTCGGCCTGTTTGGCTTTGTCTTCTTCGTTATATTCCTGGGTATGGGTTGGTCGGTCCTGTCCGGGGGCTTGACCATGGCGATCATGATCCTGCCCACCATAACCCGCACCGCCCAGGAGGCTATCCTGGCGGTGGCCGGGGAATACCGGGAGAACAGCCTGGCTCTCGGTGCCAGCCGCTGGCAGACGGTGCGCCGGGTTATCCTGCCCTCGGCTTTGCCGGGTATCGTCACCGGAATAATACTATCCATAGGCCGGGCGGTGGGCGAGACCGCCGCCATTATTCTGACCGCCGGGAGTTCCCTGGGCATGCCGGTTTCCCCCATGGATCCGGCCCGGACCATGTCAGTCCACCTTTATATCATGGCCATGGAGGGAATCTCCACCGAACGGGCCTTCGGCACCGCCTGCCTGATCGTGGTCCTGATCGTCATCATCAACTATCTGGCCAATCTGAGCCTCAGCCGGCTGACCAAGGCCATGCGTTAACAGGAGGATAATCAATGGATAACGTGGTCTCCACCAAACAGGAAATCAAGATGAAAAGCGTCGACCTGCAGGTCTTTTACCAGGATTTCCAGGCCCTGCACGGCATCGACATGGATATCAAAGCCAACCATGTGACCGCCCTGATCGGGCCCAGCGGCTGCGGCAAGTCTACCTTCCTGCGCACTCTCAACCGCCTCAACGAACTGATCGAGGGGACCACTATCAAAGGCCAGGTCTACCTGGACGATCAAGCTATCTACAGCAAGGAGATGGATGTGGTAGGCCTGCGCAAGCGGGTAGGGATGGTGTTCCAGAAGCCCTCGGTGTTCCCCATGTCGGTCTATGAGAACGTGGCTTACGGCCCCCGCATCCATGGCATCAAAAACCGCGGGCAGTTGGATGAGATCGTAGAGAAGAGCCTGCGGGCTGCCAATTTGTGGGAGGAGATGGGTGGCCGCTTGCATACCCCGGCGGCCCGCATGTCGGGAGGGCAGCAGCAGCGACTGGTCATCGCCCGGGTGCTGGCGGTAGACCCCGAGGTGATCTTGATGGACGAACCGGCTTCGGCCCTGGACCCCATCTCCACCTCCAAACTGGAAGAATTGATCGCCGAGTTAAAGCGGGCCTATACCATCGTCATTGTTACCCATAACATGCAGCAGGCGGCGCGGGTGTCTGACTACACCGGCTTTTTCCTCAACGGGCAGCTGATCGAGTTCAATCGCACCAAAGAGCTATTCGTCAACCCCGCCAACCAGCAGACCGAGGATTACATCACCGGCCGGTTTGGCTAAGGACCGGATGGATATTGGACAGGAGGTATTAGGATGTTTTTGGAGTCCCTGGAGAAAAAGATTGAAGAGGTGAAAGAAGACCTACTCAAGATGGGCAGCTTGCTGCAGGAGCAGATTCACAATGCCGACCTGGCCCTGTTTAACAAGGACTTGGACTTGGCCCGGGAAGTGATCAGGAAAGAAGACATCATCGACCAGATGCACGCGGACATCGAGGAGAAGGCTCTGCTGCTGATCGCCCTGAAGCAGCCCATGGCCAGGGATCTGCGTTTTATCGCCACCGCCTTGCGTTTCATCATCGATATGGAAAGGATGGCCGATCATGCCGAGGGGATCGCCAAGATTGCCATCCGCCTTCATGACCAACCCTATATCAAGCCCCTGATCGATATCCCCAAGATGGCCAAGATCGCCCAGGAAATGGTGCAGATAGCTATGCAATCGTTCATCGCTGGGGACGTTGCCCTGGCTATGTCCTTAGTGCCCTTGGAAAATGAGGTCGATGCTCTGTACACCACCGTCTACAATGATCTGGTGGCGTTCATGACCCGAGACCCCAGCACCATCGACCAGGCTACCTCGCTGCTGCTGGTAGCGGGCCACTTGGAGAGGATCGCCGACCGGTCC
>JAQVXF010000060.1 GCA_028709355.1 Syntrophomonas sp. | reverse complement strand
CTGCAGCTCCACCTCGCTCAAACTGCCTCTCAAGCGGGCCAGGTGCAGGCCCAGCAGGTACATGACCAGCAGTTGGGTGGAATAGGCTTTGGTGGAGGCCACCGCGATCTCCGGCCCGGCGTGGGTATAGATGACCCGGTCGGCCTCCCGGGCCACCGAACTGCCGACCACGTTGGTGATGGCCAGGACCTTTATCCCCTGGCGCTGGGCTTCGCGCAGGACTGCCAGGGTGTCAGCCGTCTCGCCTGACTGGCTGACTACGATCATCAATCCATCCGGCTGCCAGAGAACCTCGCGGTACCGGAATTCCGAAGCAATGTCCGTCTCCACCGGTATCCCGGCCAGTTTCTCGATTACCGTGCGCCCCACCAACCCGGCATGATAGGCCGTGCCGCAGGCTACGATGTAGATCTTACCCACCCCGTCCAGTATTGCATCGATGCCCAAATCGCTGAGATCGACCACGCTGTTCTTGATGTTGCCGCGCAGGGTTTCCTTCAAAGCAGTGGGCTGCTCGTGGATCTCTTTGAGCATGAAATGTTCGAAGCCATTCTTTTCGGCGGCGACCGGATCCCAGTTTACCGTGAATATCTCCTTATGGACTGGCTGCCCCTGGAAATCGGTGATTGAGACCGCATCCGCCTTGAGCACCACGAACTCGCCATCCTCCAAAATATAGACCTGGTTGGTCCGGCCCAGGATAGCTGGGATGTCAGAAGCCAAGTAGTTCTCACCGTTGCCCAGGCCCACGATCAAAGGACTGTCTTTCTTGGCGGCGATTATCAGGTCTGGCTGGTCGGCACTTATGACGGCGATGGCATAGGAACCATGCACATCCTGAAGTGTACGGCGCACTGCCTCTTCCAGAGAACCCTGGTAATATTTCTCGATCAGGTGGGAGAGCACCTCGGTATCAGTCTCGGAGACGAAATCGTGACCCTCCAGGATCAGGTTCTTGCGCAGGGCAGCATAGTTCTCAATGATGCCGTTGTGCACCACCGCGATGCGCCCGCTGCAATCGGTATGGGGATGAGCGTTGGCATCGCTGGGCACCCCATGGGTGGCCCAACGGGTATGGCCGATAGCCAGGTCGGCCGGCTCAGCTGGACCCAGGGCGCTGACCATCTCCGCCAGCCGCCCTTTTTTCTTGACCAGTCTCAATTCGTTATCCCTTAAAATCGCGATCCCCGCCGAGTCATAGCCGCGGTATTCCAGTTTGCTCAGACCGTCGATAATCACTGGTACGGCATCTCCCGCACCTATATATCCCATAATTCCGCACATTAATGTATTTCCCCCAATGATTTTATTTGGAACTGGTGGCCATTTTGGGGCGATAGTATTCAATATCTACTTGCATAGCCTTTTATTGCGCATATCACTATCCGTTTTGTAGCTATACTGACGGTGGTAGAACACCGGGGGGCACCCGCCGACAATCTCGATAAACCCCCACCTCGTTACCCGGCTGTCTGACCAGGGCGCAGTAGCTGCGCCGGTCTTCCTATATTAATATAAATGTGCCGGGGCAGGCGCTTAACCTTACTGGGCTTTTTGAATCGCTGCGCTAATCTCCGCGATCACCTCCTCCAACAGGTATTGCCGGGGACCTTGGGCCATGATTCTCACCAACGGCTCGGTTCCCGAGGGCCTGACCACCAATTTACCCATCTCTCCAAGTTTCTTCTCCGCACTGCATAAGGCAGCGGTAACCAACTCGTGGGAAAGGATGGTCTCCTTGTCCTCCATCTTGATATTCACCAACAACTGCGGCAGTTTTTCCATCTCCCGGGCTAATTCCGACAGGGGCAACCCGGTCCGCTTCATGACTTCCACCAATTTCAGGGAGGTCAGCAGTCCGTCCCCGGTGGTGGAATGCTGCAGGAATATCACATGCCCGGATTGCTCACCGCCCAAAATGGCACCGGTCTCCTTCATCTTTTCCAGCACATAGCGATCCCCCACTTTGCTGCTCTCCACCTGCACGGTTTCCCGCCGCAGGGCTATGTCCAGGCCGATGTTGCTCATCACCGTAGCCACCACCGTAGGCGGATCGAGCAGGCCGCGGCGGCGCAGGTCCAAAGCGCATATCACCATCAGATGGTCCCCATCGGTCTCGTTGCCGAATTCATCTACTACTATGCAGCGATCTGCGTCTCCATCATAGGCAATCCCCACATCGGCTTTAAAATGGACCACCGCAGCCCGCAAACCCTCGGTATAGGTGGAGCCGCAGCGGTCATTGATGTTTATCCCGTTGGGAGTGTTGTTGATGGCGATCACCCGGGCTCCCAACCGGCTCCACAGCCGGGGTCCAGCCTTGTAAGCGGCGCCATTGGCACAATCCACCACCACGGTCAGGTCGTTCAGCTTCTCGTCTCCGGTATAACAGGAGACCAGGTAGTCCAGGTAGCGGTTCAAGGCCTCCTCCACATCGTAGACCCGTCCCACCTCTTCCCCGGTGGGGCGGCTCAAGTCTGCCGTTCCCTGCCGCACCAGCTTCTCTATCTGCTCCTCTATTTCATCGGGCAGCTTATAGCCGTTGGGGCCGAAAAACTTTATGCCATTATCCTGCACCGGGTTATGCGAGGCAGATATGACCACCCCGCAGGAGGCATGGTATACCTGGGTCAGGTAAGCCACCGCCGGGGTCGGTATTACTCCTACCGTAAGCACATCAGCTCCCGTCGAACAAATGCCTGCTATCAAAGCCGCTTCCAGCATGTCCCCCGATACCCGGGTATCTTTGCCCACCATTATCCGGGGGCGCGACGTTTTATCCTGCATAGCCAGGACATAACTCCCGGCCCGGCCCAGATTAAAAGCCAATTCCGGGGTCAATTCCACATTGGCTACTCCTCTGACCCCATCGGTTCCAAACATTCCCACCTTAATTACCTCCACCAGTCAATTTCGAGGATCAGTACCCGCTGGCTGATCTTAACTCCCGCCGGGTCTGGATGCATCCGCAGGCGGATCACTGATCAGTCTGTTTCTAAATCTAATTATTTGATGCTTATGTCTTACCGCTCCACCAGCCGAGTGGGTCTTGCCCTGCTTTTACGGGGAAATCCCCTCCCTGCAACCGGCCTTCATCTCCACAACATAGTCTACCCTGAAATCCGCTTTTAGGGTAGTCCATTCTGACCAACAGAAAGCGCTCAGCGCCAGGGCAGGCGCTGGGCGCATAGCGTGGGATCAAGGCAATTGAACCTCCTCTGTGGAGGGGGAAGAGAGTTTGACCAGCACCTTGACCCGATCTGGTACTATTGATACCCCTTCCGGCTGGACCAGGTCCACGAGTTGGCTGAAGTCCCCAGTCCGTCCAGTTATATCGATAGGTTCTGTAACCACCTCGCTGAGATTCTCCACCTTGGCCTGATCTCCCAGAATGCTCACCTGGGCGGGTTCGATGACGGTCTCCCCAGCTATGTAACCGGGAGTGATGATCCCCGTGAACTGGGGCACTACCTTCACCTTCTTGTTGAGCTGGGTCTTCTCCACCACTACGTAGACATTGATAGCGGCTGGAACTATCTGGATCCCCTGGGTGATGGTATTGCCGGTGGCATCACGGGCCTCCAGGGCGGGCGTAAGCATGGCGATATCCAGCACATCGCCCAGCTCTACTGGTGCCACCACGGTGGTCACCCTGGATATGACCTGAGCATCGCCCTTGATCACGCAACGGTCTGGGGAGAGCAATGTCTGGTTGACGTTATAGCCAGGTTGGGGTTGCTGTCTGATCTCATGTTTGATAGGCATCACCCTCTCGCTCAAAGCCTCCAGGCTGACCTCCACCTGCCGGGGCTGCACCGAAGTGAAGAGCGCCCCCCCCACGTCGGCCAAGTTTACCGGTACCTGATGCACTCCCTTATCGTAACCAGTCAGGTCGACATAGGCCTTGATTTCGCTGGCCCCCCCGGATGCCCCCCAGATCCGCACCTCCACCCGGTCCGGACCGCTGACATCAAGACCGGCGGGCACATTATGATATTGCAGGGTCACTGCGGTGGTCTTGCCCAACGAGGTTACATTCCCCTGGTTGACTACATAAAACCATAGCAGCAAAGCCATAAGCAGAGAGGCCACCCGCAGCCAATTCTTATTTCTCAGCGTCTTGTCGGCCATCGGCGAACCTCCTCTTCCAGGCTCGTTCTGGCTGCACCGCAGGTGCCACCAGCTCCATCTCCAAGATCTCCTGCAGGGTCTTTTCATCCAAATACCTGATTAACCGGCCTTCCCGGGCTAACGATATGACACCGGTCTCTTCTGAGACTATCACCGCGATGGCGTCGGAAACCTCGGTGATCCCCAAGGCCGCCCGGTGGCGGGTACCCAACTTGCTGTCCACCGCGGGATTGTTGCTAAGCGGGAGGAAACAGGCCGCGCTTTGGATGCGCCCGTCTTTAATCACAACGGCCCCATCATGAAGGGGAGTGTTGGGTACGAAGACGTTGATCAGCAGCCCGGCTGAGACCAGTGAGTCCATCCTGGTACCGCTGTCCAAATATTCATCGATATTCGTCTCCCGTACCAGCACTATCAATGCTCCGACCTTGTCCCGAGCCATCATTTTCACCGCAGTGGCTATCTCCCGGACCATCAACCGGTTGGCGTCAGGAGAAGTTCGGCCCGCGGATGTCTTCAGGAAGCGGCCTTGTCCCAGTTGCTCCAGGATCCGGCGCAGTTCCGGCTGGAAGACGATGGGCAGAGCGATGGCCAGCACCAGCCATACCTTATCCAGCAGCCAGTTGAGCAGGTCCAGTTGCAGCAAGGTGACCGCTGCCGAAAATATGAGCAGCACGAAGACGCCTTTGAGCAGCTGTTCAGCCCGGCTGCCCTGAATCAGACTCAGCAGGCGGTAAAATATGTAGGCCACGATGGCGATATCGACCAGGCTGCGGATTACATCCCAGGGACTGGCGAATACGCCGCTGAAGAGAGTGAAGTCCAACTATTAAATCCCCTTTAGTCACAGGTGTGTTAATATTGTTTATTACTTAGAGTTCCCGAGCCAGGAACCCTCTTTAAGTCATGTTGGCTCCCACCCAGCCGGTTGGTAAATGGGTCCGCTATCAATATCTACGAACAACCGGCTCATTATCCGGCAAAACCAGAATCATCCCGGCATCTTGAGGGCCCTTGCCTGTTAACCCTGAAGATCAGCCGAGTACGGCCTACCTAGGGCCGCTGGGAAAGTCCGATCCCGACTCAGCCAAATGCCGGCAGCCTAAAAATAGTGAAATACCGCCACGATGCCGGACTGTAAATTGATCACACCCCGAGGACCGGCCAAAACGTTGGAGATGGTGTAGGGTTGATCACTGAGCAGCCGCGATTCTTTAAGGGCGTATTCAAATCCACTGGCCGAGACTCCCTCCACCTGGTCGGTGAGGGCGATCACCGAGACCAGGTCCCCAGCCTGACCCTCGATGACCAGTTGGTCTTGGATCAGGTAGACCCAGCATTCCGGGGTATAATAACTCACCTTGACTCCCTGCCGGACCAGTTTGATGCCGGCGTAGAGGTTGTGCAGGGTATGGTCCACCCGTTTGCCCAACGCCCCCAGCACCACCATCTGTTCCACCCCCCGCTCCACGGCCAGGTCCATGGCCAGCTGCAGGTCAGTCCAGTCCTTTTGCGCCGGGTGCTGGATGAATTGAACCCCTTGCTCGGTGTAGTAATTCCTGATTTCAGGACGCACTGAATCCAGGTCGCCGATGATGCAGTCCGGTCGGATCCCCATCTCGAAAGCGTAATTAGAGCCTCCATCGGCGCACAGGATGGTGTCCGAATTGGCGATCAGATGATCATAAGCGGGCAAGTCCCCGTATTCGCCGTTGGCAAATAATATACAGCGCATAGCCGGCCTCGTTTCCGCGAATTTTTTCACTGCTTGTATAATATCATAAATGCCGGTGGGGGTTGCATGAATAGCTGTCCGGGGAGCGACGGACGGGGAAATTATTTTTGTAAATTGACAAAAAAAAAAGTGTTATCTATAATTCTATTGTTGTCATTACTAGCAAAGGAGGCGAAATATATGGCCTATTTCATAAACGATGATTGCATCGCCTGCGGGCTCTGTTTAGAGGAATGCCCGGTTGAAGCTATCAGCGAGGGCGAGGACAAATATGTCATCAATCCCGACCTGTGTACCGACTGCGGTTCCTGCCTGGACATCTGCCCGACTGAGGCTCCCCAGCCCATGGATGAATAGCTCCTCAACACCAATCGCATAGTCAGTCTACATCGCTCCTGCCGATACCCGGCAGGAGTTGTTCTTTATATTAGACCGGCAAATCCCTGCTGCCGCAAAGCTTCATAGAGTATTATGGCCACCGAATTGGACAGGTTGAGAGACCGGCCCAGGTCCAGCATAGGGATTCGTATCTGGGCATCGGGAAAAGCCGCCAGGATAGGCGGTGGCAGCCCCCCGGTCTCCTGCCCGAACACCAGCACATCCTCGGGCTGGTAACGCACCTGGTGATAACTGCAGCCGGCATGGGTGGTCGCCAGGTACAAGCGGCGTTTAGGGTTGGCCTGGCAATAAGCCGCGAAACTCTCCCACAGCCTGACTTCTACCTTGTCCCAATAATCCAATCCGGCCCTTTTCAGGAAGCGGTCCTCCAACGAGAATCCCAACGGTTGTACCAGGTTCAGGATGGTGTCCGTCAGAGCGCAGGTGCGGGCTATATTGCCGGTATTCTGAGGTATCTCCGGTTCCACCAGGACTATCTGCACGACTCGTTTCACCACCCTCTCTGAGCAAATATTTTCGATGGGGAGAAAAAACCAACCAATCGGTGCATAGAA
>JAQVXF010000059.1 GCA_028709355.1 Syntrophomonas sp. | reverse complement strand
TGGACCGGGAACTGATACGTATCCTGTCCGCCAAATCGGCCCTGGATCTATTGCGCCGGCACCTGCAGTACCATCGATAAAGAGGCGAGGAGGAATGGGGATGAGGATGTTCGTCGCCGTAGCAGTGCCCGATAGTGTAAAACAACATGCCCGCATGATACGGAACCAATTGGGACACAGCCAACCTGATGTCAAGTGGGTCGAATATGAGAACTATCATCTGACGGTCAAATTCCTGGGGGAAGTCACAGGCTCCGAACTCCCTGCTCTTAATAAACAACTCAGCTTGGCGGGCGAATCGGCCCCTCCCTTCCACCTGTCAGCCGGAGGACTGGGATACTTTCCCAACAGCCGGCGCCCCCGGGTGCTATGGCTGGGCATCAAAGGCGAATTAGACAAAGCGGCTTTCCTGGGAGAGCGGGTTGACGCCTACCTGGGTGAATTAGGCTATGAACCCGAAAAGGAGCATCGATTCCACCTAACCTTGGGAAGGATCCGGTCAGAGAAGAACTTGAAGGAGATGCAGAAATCCATCGAGCTCCTAACTGCCCGCGACAAGCTGGTCGGGTTTAAAGTTGATCAGTTCCAGCTCATGATGAGCGAAATCGGCAAATCGGGACCAAGATATCTGGAAATGGGCTCATTTTACCTAAAAGGATAATTTTGTATTGACACCGTAAAAACGGGTGCCTTATAATCTATTAAAGCGAACATATGTTTGAGGAGGATAAATGATGGAAACGAAGGAGCTTAACCAGGACAAGGTCGATGCGCTGAACAATACCATCAAGACCATAGAAAGGCAATTCGGCAAAGGCTCGATCATGAAATTGGGCGAGAATGCAGCCATGAATATCGACGTGATCTCAACCGGTTGTATTTC
The DNA here is from genome assembly GCA_028709355.1 of Syntrophomonas sp. GTDB lineage: Bacteria > Bacillota > Syntrophomonadia > Syntrophomonadales > Syntrophomonadaceae > PHAA01. Next base: position 5,957 of record JAQVXF010000059.1, on the reverse strand, counting down.
ATTGGATATGGCCCTGGGCGTGGGGGGACTGCCCCGGGGCAGGGTAGTGGAGATATTCGGACCGGAGTCTTCCGGCAAAACCACGGTGGCCCTGCACGCTATCGCCCAAGCGCAGAAGGAAGGAGGGATGGCGGCCTTCATTGATGCCGAGCACGCCCTGGATCCACTTTATGCCCGTCGTCTGGGAGTTGATATAAACAACCTGCTGGTCGCTCAACCTGATAACGGGGAACAAGCCCTGGAGATCGCTGAGGCCCTGGTAAGGAGTTCGGCCATCGACGTGGTGGTTATCGACTCCGTGGCGGCTCTGGTACCCCGCGCCGAGATCGAGGGAGAAATGGGCGACAGCCACGTCGGTCTGCAAGCCCGGCTCATGTCCCAGGCGTTGAGAAAACTGACCGCCCATATCAGCAAGTCCAACGCGGTGGTAATATTTATCAACCAGATCCGGGAAAAGATAGGCGTCATCTATGGCAACCCGGAGACCACCACCGGCGGACGCGCCCTGAAGTTCTATTCGTCCCTGCGCCTGGAGGTCAGGAAATCCGAGTCCATCAAGCAGGGCACCGAGCAGGTAGGCACCCGCACCAAGGTCAAGGTAGTCAAGAACAAGGTGGCACCACCTTTCAAGACTACCGAGTTTGACATAATGTACGGCACTGGTATTTCCAAGGAGGGAGACGTCCTGGATATGGGCGCCGATCTGGACGTTATCCAGAAGAGTGGTTCCTGGTATTCATTTGAAGGGGAGCGGATGGGCCAGGGGCGCGAAAACGCCAAGGACTATCTTAAAAATAATCCTCAGATCTATGATATATGCGTGGAAAGGATCAAGGCCAAGATCGCTGCCAAGAACGCCATCCCTGCGGATAATGAGGCTTGACACTATTTATCAAACTGACTAAAATCTTTATAAGGCTCTGAAAAGATGTCTCGCTACTTAGCCAGGTAAAGATTTTTTAACATATATATTTTGTCAATGCTGGTATGCGGTGAGGTTTAGCTGTCTTAACAGTTTAAATAAACGCTTGTTTTTGATTGAATATAGAATTGATGATTTGTATTTGGTTAAGCAAAGGGTTGTTGCAGCAATTAGGACCAATAGTGGGGCGATTTTCTGGCATGAAAGCGCTGAGCCAATGGTCCGCGATGACTGGATAGGCGGGATACTTTTTAAGCCGGGTTTATACTCGGCTTTTGCTATGGAAGCCGGAATTGTAGTATTAAATCAGCAGCGAGGAGGTGAAAGAGATAACAGCTGAATATTTTGTCTATTTATTTCTAGCTCTAGTCATCGGTTTGGGTGCCGGTTACCTCGGCCGTAAGAACATCGCCGAGAGCAAACTGGGATCAGCCGAAGAGCATGCGGCACGCCTAGTAGACGAGGCCGCCAAGGAAGGCGAAGCCAGAAAAAAGGAACTATTACTGGAAGCCAAAGATGAGATTCACCAGAGTCGGCAAGAAGCCGAAAAAGACCTGAGGGACAGGCGCAGGGACCTTGACCGTTTGGAGAGAAGGGTCCTGCAAAAAGAAGAACTACTGGACAAGAAGACTGAGAATATTGAAAAAAAGGAACTGGTCCTGCTGCAGAAGGAAAAGGATGTTGGCAAGTCGCAGGAGGATGTGAAGATGGTCCTGACCCAGCAGTTGAAGGAATTGGAACGACTGTCGGGGCTGACCAGCGAGGCAGCCAAGGATTTGCTGCTGGCTAATGTAGAAAATGAGATCCGGCAGGAAACTGCTGTCATGATCAGAAGCTTAGAAAACGAAGCCAAGGAAGAAGCCGATAAGAAAGCCCGCAATATAATTTCCCTGGCTATCCAGAAATGTGCCGCCGATGTGGTATCGGAGTCCACCGTATCCGTGGTGGCACTGCCCAACGATGAGATGAAAGGCCGCATTATCGGCCGTGAGGGACGCAATATCCGCACCTTCGAAACCCTGTCGGGGGTTGACTTGATCATCGATGATACACCGGAGGCAGTTATATTGTCATCCTTCGATCCGGTCCGCCGGGAGATCGCAAGGGTGGCCCTGGAGAGCCTGGTATCGGATGGAAGGATTCATCCAGCCCGGATTGAAGAGATGATTGAGAAATCCAAAGTCCAAATCGATCAACAGTTGCGGGAAGTGGGCGAAGAGTCCGCTTTCGAGGTGGGTGTGCACGGTCTCCATCCAGAATTGATAAAACTGCTGGGGCGCCTGAAATACCGCACCAGTTATGGTCAAAACGTTTTAAAGCATTCCATCGAGGTATCACACCTGGCTGGAGTCATGGCGGCCGAATTGGACGTGGATATAATGCTGGCCAAGCGAGCCGGTTTGTTGCATGACATCGGCAAAGCGGTGGATCACGAGGTGGTGGGACCCCACGTTGAGATCGGTGTCGATCTGGCCCGTAGATACCGGGAGAGCAAAGAGGTCATCCACGGTATCGAAGCCCATCATGGCGACGTGGAGCCACAGACCATCGAGGCCATCCTGGTTCAAGCGGCTGATGCTATATCAGCGTCCCGTCCGGGAGCCCGTCGAGAGACCCTGGAATCCTATATTAAAAGACTGGAGAAACTGGAGACCCTGGCCAATGGTTTCGAAGGCGTCGACAAGTCGTACGCCATCCAGGCCGGCCGCGAGATCCGGATCATCGTCAAGCCAGAACAGATTGATGACCTGGGGACGATAACCCTGGTTAAAAATATTGCCCGCCAGATCGAACAAGAACTGGATTACCCTGGGCAGATCAAGGTAATGGTCATCCGGGAGACCCGTTCGGTAGAATTAGCCAAATAGATCAAGCCAGGCCCGGAAGAAGTCGTTACATCAGCCCGTTGAATTGTGTGCAGGTACAATTCGACGGGCTTTTGAATCGGCGGGCCGGGCTTGATTAAATATCCGGTAGGCTATGAGCGCTCGGGCAGGATAGCCGGTATGGTATAATTTCCATGACCCAAAGAACAGGAGAAAGCACCTGCCGAGTCAAAACCACAGAGGGGTCCAAGGAACCAATTCGAACACGGAGGAAAGCGAATTTGAACATACTAGTACTGGGAGATATCGTAGGCCGGCCAGGAAGGAAGATAATCAAAACACTGCTCCCTAGGTTGCAGCAGCAGAAAGATATCGATTTTACTATCGCTAACGCCGAAAACGCAGCCGGGGGAAGAGGTTTGACCAGTGAAATCAGGGATGAATTACTGGGCGCAGGGATAGATGTTCTGACCATGGGCAATCACGTTTGGGACAACAAAAGCATCTTCGGTTTCATTGATGATGAACCCCGGTTGATTCGGCCGGCCAATTACCCCGGACCCTGCCCCGGCCAAGGTTATCACGTGTACAGCGCTGGATTCAACAAAAAGGTGGCGGTCATCAATGTTTCCGGCCGTATGTTCCTGCCCCCGCTCGATTGCCCGTTTCAAGCGGTCACTGATATCCTAAATGATGTGAGCGAATCGGCTGACTACCTCATCGTCGACCTGCATGCGGAAGCAACCTCTGAGAAAATTGCCATGGGATATTTCTTGGACGGACGGGTAACAGCGGTGCTGGGCACCCATACCCATGTCCAGACCGCGGATGAGAAAATCCTGCCCAGGGGAACTGCTTACATAACTGACCTGGGTATGACCGGCCCGACCCATTCCATTCTAGGTATGGAGATCGTACCGATTATCGAGAAATTTCTCACCGGCCGCCCTGCCCGCTTCGAGGTGGCGGGGGGTCAGGCGCAGATGCAGGGTGTAATCATCGGTGTCGATGATGATAGCCGTGCGGCGGTGAGTATCGAAAGATTCTCGCAAGTGATAGAGTAAACGAGTAAAATTTACCAATATAATATAAAGATTCCATTGCTGCTCTTGAAAAAGAAGGATTTAGTGAATATATTTAGAATATAGTCCTACAAAGCAACCTTTACATTTTACATTGTTGAAGCGTATTTATTATTGAGGGAGGCTACTATATGGAAGTACTCAAAGTATCAGCTAAATCCAGCCCCAATTCGGTTGCAGGTGCTTTAGCCGGAGTGCTGCGAGAAAAAGGGGCCGCCGAGATTCAAGCCATCGGGGCGGGCGCGATCAATCAATCCATCAAGGCCATCGCTATAGCCCGGGGATTCGTAGCACCAAGCGGTATGGACCTGATATGCATCCCTGCCTTTACTGACATCATGATCGACAATGAAGAGCGAACTGCCATCAAGCTGATAGTTGAACCCAGGTAACCCGACCTCCTGTTGATACATAGATACCGAGTTTTGATGTAAAACCTGCTTAATCAGCAGGTTTTTTTGCTTGCACCTATCGTCCCTAATAATAATATAAACCGGTCAGGGGGGAAAATAACTGCAGCGACGGCTCGGCAAATGACTTTTTCGGGCAAAATAAGTATACTTATGGAGTAGCAACGATCCATGGACTATTACCATGCTGATGAACCAATCCACCTAGGGGAGAGTATCTGCATGTATGACCTGCACGTACATACCACCGCTTCAGACGGAGTACTGACCCCGGTCGAAATAATAAGCCTGGCCGCGGAACAAGGATTGACCGGACTGTCCATCACCGATCATGATACCCTGGCCGGATTGGAACCGGCCCAGGATTTTATCCGCACTCAGGGTATAAAGCTGGAGCTAATCCCGGGGATCGAGATAAATACCGATTTTGGTCAAGATGAAGCCCACATTCTTGGCTATTTCATCTCTGACCGTGATAAGCACCTGGCGGATCGCCTGGCCGATATCCGCAGCGAACGCATCGCCCGGGCAGAGAAGATAGTTGCCCGGCTTAACCAACTGGGGATCAGCATAGACATGGATCAGGTGCGCTCCTTTGCCAGCGGGCAGCTCATCGGCCGCCCCCACATTGCCAGAGCGTTGGTCGCACTAGGTCATGCCCGCACCGAGGCGGACGCCTTTCACCGGTACATCGAGCGGGATCGTCCGGCCTATGTGCCGCGATATAAGATCTCGCCCGCTGAAGCCATCCACCTCATCAAAAAAGCTGGCGGCCTTAGTGTGCTGGCCCATCCTGGATTGATCAAGTCGACCAGCAAAATCGATGCGATCATAGCCATGGGAGTCGAGGGATTGGAGGTATATTACCCGGAACACACCCCTGCCCAGATCGGCGAGTTGAGCGCTCTGGCTCAACGCAGCAATCTTTTGATCACGGGAGGTTCCGATTTCCATGGCGCCGGCCCGGAGAGCCGGACCAAACTCGGTAGTATGGGTATCGATTCTTCCACCATGGGGATCATCCGTAACTACCATCAAAATTGTCAATAATTATTTTCGCTCCAAGCAGGATTTTATATTCGTATTATAGAAAAAGAAGAGGGGACCATTTTACGTGTTAAAGAAGGGTAGGGATACAATGAGAAGAACAGCGCGGATAGGCGTATTGACTATATTGTTCGTAATTTTGGCGGGAAGCAGTCTGGTTGCAGCTGCGCCCGCTTCTTATGTGGTCAAATCAGGTGATTGTCTGTGGAACATTGCGTCCGCCAATGGACTGACCGTTGATCAGATCAAGCAGCTTAACGGGCTGGGGTCGGACAGCCTACAGATCGGGCAAGTTTTGAAATTGACCAGCTCGAACACCCCAGCGGGAATAACCTCCACCAAAGTCAGCGCCTCGGTCACAACGCCCGCGCCCGCGCCTGTTCCTGCGCCGGCGGGAACTGCACTGTACGTGGTCCAGCCAGGAGATAACCTATGGAACATCGCCCAACGGCACAACACCACGGTAGACAAGCTGAGGGCCCTCAATGGATTAAGCAGTGATGTTCTCTTCGCCGGTAAAACTCTCAAGATTGCCGCCGGAGCCGCCACGGTCAGTATCCCGGTCCCAGTTCCGGGTCCGGCCCCCGCGCCAGCTGCGGTTGCGGCAGCAGCACCGGCGGGGGTGTCCCTATATGTCATCCAACCAGGGGATAATCTATGGAGTATCGCC
>JAQVXF010000058.1 GCA_028709355.1 Syntrophomonas sp. | reverse complement strand
GGCTGACACTACTGCTTGCCTATTGATGCTCAAGCCTTACCACCAAAAAACCTTCCTGCTGCTCGATATCGGCACCAATGGTGAAATTGTACTGGGCCACCAGGGGCGGATGTGGACCGCCTCCGCTGCCGCTGGGCCGGCCTTTGAGGGGGGAGCAGTAACCTGCGGAATGAGGGCCGGGATAGGGGCTGTCGACAAGATGTCCTGGAGCGATGCCCAACTGCACAAAAGGGTGATCGGCGGGGGTATGCCCCGGGGAATATGCGGTTCAGGAATCATCGACCTGGTCTCTCTGTTACTGGCCAACGGCTTCATAGACCGGCAAGGCACCTTTACCGCCAAGGTGGATGATTGGTTTAAAAGTCGAGTCGGGCAACGGGGCCACGAGATCTTCCTGGCCGGGGAAGATGAGGTGCCCGGCAATGGTCTTTTGGTCTTCAACCAAGAGGACTTGAGACAGTTCCAACTGGCCCGTTCAGCGCTGCGGACTGCCATCGAAATAATGCTGCAAGAGGCGGGCATCGATGCCGGTCGCCTGGAGTATGTCTTCCTGGCAGGAGCCTTCGGCACCTATGTCGATCCGGACAGCATCATCAATATTGGTATCATTCCCCCGGTGGACGTCGACAAGATCAAGAACATAGGCAATGCGGCCGCCGATGGAGCGGTCATGGCCCTGCTGTCCCCCCGCCTGATGGAGGAAGCTGAGGGATTGCAGACCAGGGTGGCATATATTGAACTAGCCCTCCGCGACGAATTCCAAGCTTTATTTATCAAGAACCTGGATTTCTGACCGGGGCCTAAAACCAGAGTCAGCCAGGATGGAAATCGTGAGTACGAACCACGGTGGGGCGGAGCGCCTGGTTCTGGCTTCGGGTTGCTTTCACAGGTCGGGAGTGTTTAAATATTATACTGGGAGCGGGAGGCAGGACATTGCTTGATTATCATGTACATGCGGTCGCCCATGGGGAATACGACTATACCCAGGAGTGGGTGGAGCTATATTTGCAACAGGCCCAAGAGAGTGGCATCGACGAGATCGGATTCTGCGAGCATGACGAGTTCATGCATTTAGTTGATCTGGAACTGTTTCAGCGCCTTAAGGCTGCCAGTCGCCATTATGTAAGGTTGAAACTGGGACTGGAGTGGGATTTTGGCCCCGGCCGGGAGAAATCTCTGCAGCCATACCTGGACACTGCCGACTATGATTATATCATCGGGTCGGTCCATTTCATCGATGGCTGGGGATTCGACCACCCCGACTACCAAGAGGGTTACCAGCATCGGGATGTAGATGAAATCTATGCCAGCTACGCCGATATCCTCATGCAATTAGCAGCGGCAGGATGCTGCGATATAGTAGGCCATATTGACCTGGTCAAGGTATGGGGACATCGACCCCGCCGCAGATCGGCACTGCATTATCTGGACCCGGTGTTGAAGAGTATCAAAGCGCATCGCCTGGCAGTGGAGATCAACGGCGGCGGATTGCGCAAACCGGTGGAAGAGCTATACCCCAGCCGAGATATCGTGGAGCGAATGTATGCGTATGATATCCCCATCACCTTGGGATCAGATGCCCATCGGCCCGAACAGGTGGGAGAGGGTTTGGTAGAAGCATATAGCTGCGCCCGCCGGGCCGGCTATCAGCGTTGTGTTACCTTTGACCGCCGGTTGATGACCGTGGTGCCCCTGGAATATTGACCAAAGGAGTTTCTGGTTTGTAATGAATGACATCGTATTATTGGTAATTAGTTTAGGGATTATCCTTATCGGAGCTGAGTTGTTTGTAAACGGTGTCGAATGGTTGGGCAAGCTCTTCAACCTGTCCGAGGGGGCGGTAGGGAGCGTTCTGGCCGCGGTGGGGACAGCCTTACCGGAGACAATCATCCCTATTATCGCCATAGTGTTCAGCCATAACGGCGCCGGGCATGATATAGGAATCGGCGCTATCTTAGGTGCCCCGCTGATGCTCTCTACTCTAGCCATGTTCGTTACCGGGGTGGCGGTATTCGTGTTCAGGCGCCGGCGCGTGACCGGCACCCAGGTCCATTGTGACTATTCCAGCATGAGACGGGATCTGACCTTCTTCCTTATAATATATACCCTTGCCATCCTGGCTGGTCTGATTCCGGTCGAGCACCGCATCTGGCAGATGGTGATAGCCATGGTACTGATACTCGCCTATATCTGGTACGTGCATTTGATGCTTACCCAGGAAAGGGATATAGAAGCGGAGAGTAGTATCCCGCCCTGTTATTTCGACCGCCAGGCTGAGGTCCCGGCGACCGGCCGGGTAGGCATACAGGTGTTTCTGGCCTTGCTTTGCATAATAGTCGGCGCCAACTTTTTCGTCGATTCCATAACAGCGGTGGCCGCTGCCTACAGTGTCCCCGCCTTCGTCCTGGCTCTGATAATAACTCCGATAGCAACCGAACTGCCGGAGAAATTCAACAGTGTGATTTGGATATCCCGGGAAAAGGATGGCCTGGCCCTAGGCAACATCACCGGCGCCATGGTATTCCAGAGTTCACTCATCCCGGCCCTGGGAATAGTCCTGACCGATTGGCAACTCAATACCGGGGCCCTGGCTTCGGCTTTATTGGCTTTGGCAGCATCGGCCCTGCTGCTTGTTTATCTCCTGCGTCACAAGAGGATGTCAGCCTTGACTCTGCTGGTGTGCGGAGGATTCTATGCCTTGTTTCTGACAGCAGTATTTACAGGGATCATCAGCGGTTAAATATGGGGAGGTAGCGAATATGAACGAAAATCCGTATGATAAGGCCCATGAATTGGTAAGGGCACTCAAAGCCAACGAAGCCTACCAAAACTTGGTTGAAGCCCAGCGTAAACTGGATTCTGATCCGGAGGCCAAGCAGAGACTCAACCTGTTCCGCAACCTGCAGATGGAAGTCAACCAGGCTGAGATGTTGGGCCAGCCGGTGGCCGATCAACAGGTGCAACAGGTGGCTCTGGAGTATGCCAAGCTCAACCGCAACAAGCTGATCGCGGCAGTGTTTGAAGCCGAAGCTGCTTTTATCCAGTTGTTCTCCGACATCCAGCAGATAATCCAGAAGGGGCTGGAAAGCGACTTTACTCTTTAGTCCCTAGCCTGGTTAGCGCCTGACCCGTTGGCCAAGCCTTATCAGCCGGGCCAGACAGCTGAAACCCCCGCCGGTCATGTATACAGCATATCTGAGCAAAATCTATTTACATAGATATTTAAGTATCTATAATCTTTGATAGGTGGATGTTCACGTTATGTTCGACAATTTCCGAAGGGGGAAACGAAAATGTCATATACCAGCGCGGTGCTAGAGAAGGTCATGCAAAGAAATCCTCACGAACCCGAATTCCTGCAGGCGGTGAAAGAAGTCCTGGAATCATTGGAGCCTGTTGTGGAAAGACATCCCGAATTCGGCCGGGCGGGAGTCCTGGAGCGGATCGTCGAGCCGGAGCGGCAGATAATCTTCCGCGTCCCATGGCTGGATGATAATGGCCGGGTGCAGGTCAACCGGGGTTTCCGGGTTCAATTCAACAGCGCCATCGGCCCTTATAAAGGCGGCTTGCGCCTTCATCCTTCAGTGAACCTCTCCATCATCAAATTCCTTGGGTTTGAGCAGATCTTCAAGAATTCGCTGACTGGCCTGCCGATCGGGGGAGGCAAAGGGGGCAGCGATTTCGATCCCAAGGGGAAATCAGACAATGAGATTATGAAATTTTGCCAGAGCTTTATGACCGAGCTGTACCGGCACATAGGAGCGGATACCGACGTTCCTGCCGGAGATATCGGTGTCGGCGGTCGAGAGATAGGTTACCTGTATGGACAATACAAGCGCATCCGCAACCTGTATGAAGGGGTGCTGACCGGCAAGGGCCTGAACTGGGGCGGCAGCCTGGCCCGGACCGAAGCCACTGGCTACGGGCTGGTATATTTCGTCGAAGAGATGCTGAAGGCCAAGGGGCAATCTCTGGCAGGCAAGACGGTAGCGATCTCCGGTTCCGGCAATGTGGCCATCTATGCCGCCCAAAAGGCTATGGAACTTGGGGCCCAGGTTATCACCATCAGTGATTCCAATGGTTACGTGGTCGACCGCCGGGGTATTGATCTGGATATAGTCAAGCGCATCAAAGAAGTGGAGCGCAAGAGATGCAGTGATTATGCAGGCGAATGCGGGGCGGAATATTTCCCGGGTGATGGTATTTGGACCGTGCCTTGTGATATTGCTCTGCCTTGTGCCACCCAAAACGAACTGGACGAAGCCGCAGCCAAGATTCTGGTGGCCAATGGTTGTATTGCGGTGGGGGAAGGGGCCAACATGCCCTGCACTCCGGAGGCGGTCAAGCTATTCCAGGACCACGGTGTTCTGTTTGCCCCCGCCAAAGCCGCCAATGCAGGCGGGGTAGCGGTATCAGCCCTGGAGATGTCCCAGAACAGCATGAGATATTCCTGGAGCTTTGAAGAGGTGGATGCCAAGCTAAAGGATATCATGGTCAACATCTACCAGAAATCGAGTGCCGCCGCCCAGGAATATGGATTTGGTGACAATCTGGTAGCTGGGGCCAATATCGCTGGTTTCCTGAAGGTGGCTGACGCCATGACTTGCCAAGGGGCAGTTTAAGATCCGGCATTGCGGTTTGCTTTAGCATTGCGCTGCTGGCTCAACTGGCTTTGCTGAATATCTTCTGAGGAGCTTCCCATGCGGGAAGCTCCTTTTTGCGAGCCGAATTATTTGGAAGGGGAATGTACCTGGGGGAGACGACCACAGAGTGAGGCCTATGGGCTCAGGTTGCGCTGGTAAGCGCTTTTTGTTACTCTAGTACCAACCGGCCAGCAGCACCAGTGCCATCCAGGGCAACGCAGGTCGCTAATGTCGGGGCCAAGACCCGTTTGAATTAGGGTTGGTCTTGGTTAGTCATTATTCGGGGGGAGGACAATGATGAATAAGAAGACGTTAATCGTAACTTGCCTGACCTGTTTACTGTTGTTGCTGGTGGTGGCTGGTTGCCAAAAACAGGCGGCTCAAAATATCGTCACCGTCAATGGGGAGGCCATAACTCAGGTCGAGTACGATCGCTATTACAATCTCATCAAGAACAACTATGAGCAACAGCGGGGCAGCGTTTTGGATGAGACCGCCGACAAGGACTTAATCGACAACATGAAGAACAGCATCTTCGATGACATGGTTATGCAGCAATTGATGCGCCAGGAATCCAAGAAGCAAGGGATTACGGTCACCAAGGAAGAGGTGGATGAAGTCCTGGTTCCATTCAAGGAGTCCAAGGAGGGCGAGGAAGCGGGCAGCTTCCAGAAGTTCCTCGATTCCATGCAGGCCAGTGAAGAAGACATCCGCAACCAGATAGAGATCAGTATCATCTATGAAAAGCTTATGGAGAAGGTCATCACCGACGTAGCAGTGACCGATGCGCAAGCCCGGACCTACTACCAGGAAAACCAGGCGATGTTCAAGGATCCGGGCGGTGTCCAGATCTACCACATCCTGGTCGATAGTGAAGAGTTGGCCCAGAATATCATCGCCAAGCTAAAACAGGGAGAGGATTTTACGCGACTGGCCGCCCAGTACTCTACCGATCCGGGCAGCAAGGATGGGGGAGGAGATGTCGGTTTGGTCAATGAGAGTACCAGCTTTGTACCCGAGTTCAAGCAAGCCGCCCTGGCCCTTAAGCCGGGACAACTCCACCCCGTACCGGTAAAAAGCGAATACGGCTTCCATATCATTAAAGCCGGGGAAAAGGTGGAGCCCTCGCAGGTCTCCTTCGAGGAAGTCAAACAAGACCTGATGAAACAGATGGAGATGGACCAAAAGAGTACGGCTTTCGAGACGTATATGCAGAACCTCAAGAACAGTTCCGATATCAAGGACTTGCGTAAGCAGTAACGGGACGGGTGATGGGCAGCTAATTCATCTTGGATCGGGCTAAAGCGGTTCGGATATAGGTTTATTAGGTTTAGATCGATGATTTAATAGTTTCTGTAGGAAGAGGAGTCAAGGCTCAGCTGGAATCAGCTGAGGTGCTTAAGCAGGCAGAAGAAATAAAGCAACCGCAGAGCTGGGCTCCGTCCAAGACGGGGTCCAGCTCTGCGGTTGCTTTTTAGAGTGGTTGGTGGACGTAATTTGGCGGCATAAGGTTTGAAAGCCGGCGACTATTCTGAAACCCGCTGTCCTTCCTCTTCAGCCTTCTGGTAGGCTGCCTCATATTCTTCGACCAGAGAATTCATGAGCTCCTTGACCGACACGATCTCCGTGCAGCGATAGACATTTTCGCCGGCAAATTCCAGACCCTGTTTCAGATTGCCCTTCTGGGCATTGGTCAAGGCCAGGGCGATGCAATAAGGGCTCTTTTCCAATTCACAGGTGGTTATGCAGTGATAGGGGCACTTGAAGGGTTTCTTCTTTCCCGCTTCCACATTTTCGATAAATTCGTTGCGCACTGCCCGCCCCGGCATCCCCACCGGGCTTTTTATTATCACGATATCCTCTGGCCGGGCGTCGAGATAGGCTTGCTTGAATTTGATGGAAGCATCACATTCGTGGGTGGTCACAAAGCGGGTGGCCATCTGTACCCCATCGGCCCCCAGTTGCATGAATTTGAAAATATCAGCTCCAGTAAAAATCCCCCCGGCGGCGATGACCGGGATGTGCTTCTGGTTTTGGGTGCTGATCGGTTGGATAGCCTGGATGACCTCCGGAACCAGTCTTTCCAGGGCGAATTGCGGTTGGGTCAGTTGTTCTGGCTTGAATCCCAGGTGACCACCAGCTTTGGGTCCTTCCACCACGAAAGCATCGGGCAGGTAATGGTAGCGCTCCCTCCATCGTTTGCAGATCAACACTGCC
>JAQVXF010000057.1 GCA_028709355.1 Syntrophomonas sp. | reverse complement strand
TCGCTGACAATCACTCGTTCCTCCCCCAGCAGGGCATTTACCAGGGAGGACTTGCCCACATTGGGACGACCTACGATGGCTATTTTGGTCGCTTCCTCATCCTCCAGGTACTCTTCCGGTGGGGCAAATTGGTTCACCACCGCATCCAACAGTTCATTGATATTTCGGCCATGCATAGCCGACACTGGGATGGGTTCGCCCAAACCCAACTTGTAAAACTCAAAATATTCCAACTGGCGGTCAAAGTTCTCCACCTTGTTGGCGGCCAATACCACCGGCTTGCGGCTCTTCCGAAGCAGGTCAGCGACCTGCTCGTCCTCAGGGCTGATACCTTCCTGGGCATCAAGCACCAGCACGATTACATCGGCTTCCTCGATAGCCAACTGGGCCTGTAATTTGATCTCGCGGGCAAAAATGTCCCCTTCATCGAATCTAATCCCCCCGGTATCGATGATTACGAATTCGTGTCCCGCCCAATCGGTGCTGTCATACAGCCGGTCACGGGTTACACCCGGGATATCTTCGACGATCGCCTTGCGGGTTCCCACCAAACGATTGAATAGGGTTGACTTGCCCACATTGGGACGACCTACGATAGCCACTATCGGTTTCGCCATAATTACCTCCGTCGTTCATTATCGGGATTCATCCATCCATTACTGCGGCCAGCAGTCCCGCGGCACTGCTGGCCGCAACGCATATATCCGCTCCGCTGCTGGATTTTAGCTGCTCCACAGACATATCATCCAGCAACACATCATGTCCATCCCGCAGCACTATGTCCGGTATTATTACCCGTTGGCCGCGGTGCCGATGGCCCAATGCGGCCAGGATGTCCCTGCCGGTAAGGAGACCGGTCACTGTTACCCCCCCGCCGAAATATCGGTTGGGCACGGTTATCAACTCCACCACCAGCCCCTCGATCTGGTTCAGTCGTTGGATAAGCGACTGCAGCAGAAATGCCGTCGACTCTCCGCTGATCACAAAAACTTGCTGGGGCATCACTTGTTGGGGCAGTTGCGGCTCAAGTTCACTGAAATCGTCCAGGAGAATCCTGGCCAGGCCGATGCCATTTTCTACCTGGCTGTAATCATCATAGTATCCTGCCGGGGGCAATGGCAGCCCGGTCTTGACATAAAACTCATCAGCGGCGTAAACGAATCCGGTACCCAATTGTTGCCGAAACCGGACCTGATTGGTATCGGTAGCGGCGATCACCATGGTCGCCGCCTCCACCGACAGTGGTGCGATATAAGTTAGGCCTTCCCGGTGCCCGGTCAGTCCTACCGGAACAAGGCCCACCGACAATACTCCTGGGTACATTGAGGCCAGGTCCTCGATGGTTTCCTGTAGGATTGGCCCGTCATTCCACCCGGGACACACCACCACCTGGGTGTGTACCTGGATACCGGCGTCCCGGAGTCGCTGCAGATCTTGCTTGATACTACCAGCCTGGCGATTTTGCAGCATCTGTTCCCGTAACTCAGATCGGGTGCAATGCACTGAAACATAAAGAGGGCTTAGGTGCATACCCACTATCTTTGCCCAGTCAGATTCACTCAGGTTGGTCAAGGTTATGAAATTGCCGTTTATGAAGGAGTGCCGGTAGTCATCGTCCTTGATGCGGAGTGAAGACCTCACATGAGGGGGGAGTTGGTCCACGAAGCAGAAGACACAGCGATTCTGACAAGGCTTGATGCGGTCAAAAACCAGTGCCTCGAAATCGATGCCGAGGGATTCATCATAATCCTTGTCTATCTCCAGCACCCAGGTCTCTCCATCCTGCTTCTTTATCTCCACTTCCAAATAATCTTCCTGGGCCAGGAACTGGTAGTCGAGGACATCATCTATGGGCTGGCCGTTGATGGAAACCAATACATCTCCGGGGGCCAGCCCCAGTTCAGCTGCAATACTATTTTCTCTAATCCCGCCGATACAACCGGCCACAATATACCACCCTCCTAAGTATTTCGCGGCTAATCAGTCTGTTAATGGGAAAACCGTGCCGTTTAAATTATCTGCTATAAATAGTCGCGACGCAAGGATATGAGCAAGTCCAGCTCTGGATATAAGACTCAGTCAGGTGTTGCGATTCACTGCCCTTGTTTCAAATCGATTCCCTTACTGCTGGGATATTGTAGTTCACCCGCCGACCAAGTAACTGACTTGACTGAGTCGGCCCAGTGATGAACAGGCCCTGATGGTCGGAGTCATCCATAAACAAAACCCGCCGGGGGCGGGTCAAGCGCTGAGATATGTTTTTCCCGCCGGCAGTCGTGCATCCGGAATCAGACCAAGGCTCTATAGCGGCCCGACGACCAACTGGACGGATCGATGCCTCTGGCTCTCAGCCATTCGGCGGTTGGACCCAGAATTACCAGCGGCTTGGTTTGCATGCTGGCGCAGTCGTGGGCACCACACATCAAGAATACCGCCTTTAGTTGATATAACAGCGATGATATTTGCTGAGCCAGGTCATGACCTGGCTGCATCCTCTGCACAAACCAGCCGGTCATACCTGCTAGATCGGCTCCCATGGCTATAGCTTTGGCGACATCCAAAGCGCTGCGGACGCCCCCAGTGGCAATTATCTGCAGGGGTAACTGCAACGACACAATCTCAGCCAGGCTAGCCACGGTTGGGATACCCCATCCGAACATGTCCCGATCGAAATTACCACCGCGTTGACTTTCGATGGCCACAAAGTTGGTGCCGCCGCTGCCCCCGTTGTCGATAATCCTGATCCCGGCCTGAAACAGCTTCTGCGCTGCTTCTCGGGTAAATCCGAATCCCACCTCTTTGGCTATCACTGGCACGGGACAATCGTCGATTATCCGGGCTATATTCTCCACCGCTCCCCGGAAATCGCGATCCCCCTCAGCCATGGCCAACTCCTGGGCAACATTGAAATGCAGCTGCAGACCATCAGCGGCCACCATATCGACCAGGCGACAAACCTGGTCGGCGTTGAGGTAGGCACTGCAATTGGCGATGATGACCCCGTCCCGATTTACCTCGCGCACCCCTGCAAAACTCTCAATAGTGGAAGGATCCTCTAGGGCTATAGTCATTGAGCCGACTGCCATGCCCATGCCGAAGCGGCTCGCCATAGATGCCAAGGTCCGGTTGATCCTTCCGGAAGCCTCGGTCCCTCCAGTTAGGGCATTGATCAACAATGGGCAATCCAGCCACTTGCCCAAGAATTGGGTGCGGAGATCGATATCCTGCCAGGCCAACTCCGGTAAAGCGTCGGGCATCAGGTAAATAGAATCGAATCCGCTGCTGAATGGTCCATCTGGGGTGGTAACCGCCAGGGCCAAGTGTTCATCCTTGCGTCGGTTCCTTATGTTACTGCCTCCCTGCGATCCGGGTAGCCATATTTAAAGCTTCGATGTCGTTCAGGTTCAGGAACATCTCCTCGGCTACACCAAACCTCTCTATTTCATTACGGTCTATCTCCAGGGTGGAGAGATCATCGAAGATGCGGATTAATTTGACCCGGTCGGTCGCCAGGCATTCGGTCAGAATCGGCAGGCACCTGCGGCTATAAACCGCTGCCAATGGCTGCAAATGATTGTCTATCCTTGGCACCACACTGTCATAACCATCCAGGCGGGAAATCATCATCCTCACCAGATCCATGTTCATGAAGGGAACATCACAGCCCATGACAAAGGCGCTGTCATGGCAGCTATGGTAGAGCCCGGAATGGATTCCAGCCACCGGACCCATGCGGGGATATACATCGGGGTAGACCGGAACCCCCAAGTATTCATACAACCCGGTTTCGTTGCTGATAATCATAATCTCTTCGAAAACCGTCTTGAATTTATCCAATATGATGTCGATGACTGGCCGGCCTGAAATCACCGCAAAGGCCTTGTTGAATTTCATGCGGGAACTCTTCCCCCCGGCCAGGATAACACCGCTGGTATTAATATTGTCGCCCCCCGTGTTTATAGTCGGGCGCCCCCCGTCAGAGCAGTCTCTATTGCGAGAAAAAGGCTGCCACCTGGCAGCCTAAAATCTTATCCCTCAGCCGCCGGACCCAGCAGCGGCACATCCATTACAACTTTCTGTAACAGGCTTCCTGACTCCCGAGACTGGTCGAGCCGTATTAAATGGGGACAACAATTGGGAAGGATTAGCTGCCCCACATTGCGGGCATCGCACCTTGTCTCTTTCGGCATAGGAGATCATGAGATCGAATTGATGACCACATTCGCAGCATCGGAAATCAAATATCGGCACAGGATCACCTCCTGTCCATTATTCCTGGTCTGGCGACTCCGCCTCGGGTGACTCCTGCAACTGGGCACTCACCCCGCCTGCGTCTTCGCTAATCAGTTCTTGCTCTTGTTCTGGTTGTTCTTGTTGTTCAAGGTATTCCTGAACCTCGATGTCATCTAGATCCTGGGCTACTTCCCGGATGGAAAGGCCGATCCTCTTCTCTTGCGGGTCTATACTCAGAATCTTCACCTTGATCATCTGATCGACACTGACCACATCCTGGGGTTTTTCTACCCGCCGGTTGGCCAACTGGGAGATATGGACCAATCCGTCCACTCCCGGCTCGATCTCCACAAATGCTCCAAAAGGAGCGATACGGACTACCTTGCCATCTACTATATCTCCTTCAGAATACTTCTCCAGGACTATCTCCCAGGGACTCTTCAAAAGTTTTTTACGGCTCAGCGAAACTCTCTGTTTATCACGGTCCAAGCCTAGGATGTAGACGTCGATCTCTTCACCCTCTTTTACTACATCGGCAGGATGGCTGATACGGACATGATCCATCTCCGATACATGCAGCAATCCCTCAAATCCGCCCAGATCGATGAATACTCCGTAATCGACGATACGCTTGATCCGTCCCCGGACGGTCTGGCCTTCCTGGATACTGGCCCAGAATTCTTCCTTTTGGCGGGCTCTCTCCTCCTCAACCAGTTTCTTGCGCGAAACCACTATCTGCGATCCCCGTTTTTTATGGCGGTTGAATTCGATTATATTGAATTTGTAGGCCTTACCGATGTAATCCTCCAAATTTTTGACATAGCCATCTTCGACGTGAGATGCGGGCAGGAATGCTACCACTCCAACATCAACCAATAGACCCCCCTTGACACTGCCAGTGATGGTGCCATCTACCATATTGCCAGCGTTAAAGTCTTCCTCCAGTTTATCCATGGCGCGCTTGGAGTCGACCTTCTTCTTGGAGAGCAGGATGGTGCCGTCATCATCCCATCTAAGAACCAATACTTCTAACTCGTCACCTATTTTAACCAAATCCTTGGCTGAGTTCGCATCCTTGGTGGTCATTTCCCGCAGAGGGATGATGCCTTCGGACTTGCCGCCTACATCCACCATGACCTCGTCATCCAATACTTGAATTACGATCCCCTTTACGATATCGCCTTTGTTGGGCATGGCCAGATCAGCCATCTCGGCTTCCATGCGGGCGAAATTCTCTTCCTTGGCATTTTCCCCGGTCTCCTGGCTCTCGTTCTCGATAGCTGGTTTTACCTCCTGTTGCTCCTGCGGAGCGCCGTCGCCAAACTCCATCATCCTATCCAATACCTCCTTAATAATCCAGTCCGGAGTGGATGCCCCTGCGGTTATCCCCACCTTGTCAACACCGGTCAGAGCTTCCGGGTATATGTCAGCAGCGGACTGTATCTGCCAGGTTCTTACTCCAGTTTTCTGACACTCCATCGTCAGGGTCTTGGTATTTGAACTGTTGCGGTCACCGATGACCAGCATCAGGTCTACCCTTTGGGCCAACTCCCGCGCCGCCGCTTGCCTTTGCCGGGTGGCGGAGCAGATGGTGTTGATCACCCTTATCTCGGTGGCAGACGGTAAAAGTACCGCCGCAACCTCGTAGAATTGACTCTCGTCTTTGGTAGTCTGAGAGATTAAGCCCAGTTTCCTGCCTCCACGCCAAACACGGGCCTGATCAGCATCCGCGATTACCGTGGCCCGTTCCTGGCAGAATCCCAGGATGCCTTTGACCTCTGGATGCTCAGTGTCTCCAAAAATTATTATATCATAATCCTCTTGTATTAGTAATTGTGCGGCTTCGTGAATCCTCGCCACCAAAGGGCAAGTAGCGTCTTTGATCTGGATACCCAAGGCTGTAGCTTGAGCCATTATATCGGGAGGCACACCATGAGTCCTGATTATGATCCCTGCAGTCTGTATCTCCTCCAGGCGGTCTACCGGGGGTATGCCGCTGTTGGCAAAATACTGTACCACCTCATCATTATGCACCAGTGGTCCCAGGGTAGACCAGCTGTAACCATCTCTTCCAGCCTCTTCGGTCATCTGAAAGGCTCGCCTGACCCCTGCGCAAAATCCTGCTTTATTAGCCAGTATGGTCTGCAAATAACTACACCCCGACCACAGTTCTGCTTGTTTCGAATCCATCCTTGGTCAATTCCTCTTTATTGTACCAGAAGCTCATTTATTTTGTTCATTATATCTTCACTTATTTTTTCCATCCCCGCCGAATTTATCCTCTGCCCCCGGTATTGGTCCAGATTGATAGGCGGCCCGGCTTTCACTGTCAAGCGCCGGCACCACCCGCAGGGCAAATTGTATCCGGTACCTATGCAGGCAACCGGTACTATTGGGGCTCCCGACTTAAGCGCAATGAATATGAAGCCCGCCTGGGCTTTGGCTTCACCGCTCTTGTTGCGCACCCCTTGGGGAAATATGCCCAGCACCTGACCTTCGTCCAAAATCTGCAGGGCGCGGCGGATGGCCTGGCGATCAGCGTATTCCTTATGGACCGGGAAAGTGTTCATCCTTCTACAGACATAATTCGATATGGGATGCTGAAAAAGGGCGACCTTGCCCATGAAATGAATGGGACGTTT
>JAQVXF010000056.1 GCA_028709355.1 Syntrophomonas sp. | reverse complement strand
GATCCCCGCCAGGTGGTTTTACGCCGGGTGATGGACCTGAATGAGAGGGCTTCGCGCAACATCGTCATCGGTCTGGGGGGGAAGGCGGACGGGATTCCCCGGGAGTCAGGATTCGATATAAGCGTGGCTTCGGAAGTGATGGCAATGCTCTGCCTATCAACCGATCTGATGGATTTCAAACAGCGGGCCGCCAAGATGGTGGTGGCCTACCGGTATGATGGGAGCCCAGTGACCGCAGCCGACCTTAAGGCGGCTGGGTCCATGACTTTATTGATGAAGGATGCTATCAAACCCAACCTGGTCCAAACGCTGGAAAATACGCCGGCATTCATTCATGGGGGACCTTTTGCCAATATCGCTCACGGCTGCAACAGTATAATGGCTACTCAGATGGGTCTGAAGCTGGGGGATTATATGATTACCGAGGCTGGTTTCGGTGCGGACCTGGGCGCGGAGAAGTTTTTTGACCTTAAATGCCGGTATGCAGGGTTGAAGCCCAATGCGGTGGTATTGGTGGCGACAGTCCGGGCTCTGAAGAACCATGGGGGGGTACCCAAGGACCAGCTTGGAGAGTCTAATATGGCAGCCATGGAAAAGGGGACAGAAAATCTGGAGAAACACTTAGAGAACCTGAACCTGTTCGGAGTCCCGGTAGTTGTGGCTTTGAACCAATTCCCCGGAGACCGTGCGGAAGAGATAGAATTGGTCAAGGAAAAATGCGCCGCATTAGGGGCGGAAATGGCCTTATCCAGGGTCTGGAGTGAAGGGGGTCGCGGTGGAGAGGAATTGGCCCACAAGGTAATGGCAGCAGCTGATAGATCATCTGAGTTCAGATATTTGTATGAGCTGCGGGCGCCGATAAAAGTGAAGATCGAAACCATCTGCCGCGATATTTACGGGGCCCAGGGAGTCATATACAATAAGACAGCCGACAGCATGGTGTCCCGATTTGAAGCGATGGGTTATGGTGATTTGCCCATCTGTATAGCCAAGACCCAGTACTCATTGTCGGATGACCTAAACGCTATCGGCCGGCCGCGAGACTTCACGGTAAACATTCGTGAGGTCCGCCTATCCGCCGGGGCGGGTTTCATAGTGGCTATCGCCGGTGATATCATGACCATGCCGGGACTGAGCAAGGTCCCCGCAGCCGAAAAGATAGATATCCTGCCAGACGGGGAGATTGTAGGACTGTTTTGATTCAGGGGGTAAAAAAGCTGGCAGGGATTAAGTGATTGCCACCCCTCCCGGGAACTCGCAAGGACGAGTCCCCGGCGAGGGGTTCTTAATGTAGTCGATGAGGCTCCGCAAGGATTCTATTTAAGGATAAGAGCGAATAGCTCGGCTCGGGTTTCGGGGCGGGATTCGAATATCCCTCGAACCGCCGAGGTTATCGTCATCGAGCCTGGTTTGTGCACTCCCCGCATGGTCATGCACATGTGCTCGGCCTGGATCACCACCCCTACTCCCATCGGATTCAAGGTGTTGAAGATGCAATCGGCAATCTGGGAGGTGAGGCGCTCCTGCAGCTGGGGTCTTCTGGCGTAAGCTTCCACTACCCGGGCCAATTTGCTTATCCCCACCACCTTGCCCCCTTTGGGGATGTAGGCGACGTGGGCGCTACCATAGAAGGGCAGGAAATGATGCTCGCACATCGAGTAGATCGGAATATCCTTGACCAGAATCAGCTCGTCGTGGTACTCGGTGAAAGAAACATCCAGCAAATGAGACGGTTCGATGCTCATTCCGGTGAAGATCTCTTCATACATACGGGCTACTCGGCGGGGAGTCTGGGCCAGTCCTTCCCGGTCCGGATCTTCGCCGATGGCTTCCAGGATCAGGCGGAAGGCCTGCTCGATTTGAGCTTTATCCACTTCTTTATGCATTTAGTTGTCCTCCAAACCATTAGGATTTGATTGTGTAGTTGTGGTCCTGAAATTTAGGTCACCAGCGCTGAGACTAGTGAGCAGCAGTCCGATGTTCATATCCTGGTGAACTCGACCCGGAATAGGTCAGCATCGCCCAGGTTCCCGAAGGATTCTTCATCTAGGGGGCACAGGGCATGGATGGTGAGCATTCCGCCTGGGTCGGTCCAGCAACAGGCAGGCAGATCAGGGGCTTGCAACCATGCAAAACGGGACGGATTGGCTAGACGGGCCCGGCTCAGACCTTGAATGCAATCGGCCAAACAGGACGAACCCTTCACCGTTACCCTCAAGTCAGGGCGATTGATGTGACCCAAGTATTGATCCGCGACCAGTACCATCCTTACTGCCATAAACAGGTCGGGGCATGCCTCTTGGTGGTGCTTAAGGGCCTGTTTGTAAAAATGGTTGCGGCGCACCACTGGATCGGTGGAACGGATGTAGGGAGTCTTGGGCGAAAAAACGATATCCTGCTCGTAATATGATTTGATATCCAGGACGGGGGTACCATCGATGGCATCCAGGCCTTGGACGCGAAGAATTCCGTTCTCCAACTCTTCCAGTTGGACCAGAGTCAGGGCAATGGGATTGGGTCGATTGGGGGATCTCAATCCGAAAACTCCGTACTCGGGCAGGTCCGGATTGAAGCGGCGGGGTACCGTCTTCAAGAGGGTGCGGTCCGCCTTATGAAACCAGAGCAGGATCCAGAGATGAGAATTGGCCTCTATACTCTGCAGAGCTTCACGGTATTGGGGCAGCACCTCGATCCAAGCCGGCATTCCCGGCTCCGGGTAATCTTCCAGGCTGCGGAGGGTGGACCTCACCACTCCTATCGGTTTGAGCACAATAGCACTGGTGTCGATGTTCATATCATCAAGTCCTTTCATTAGCAACCATTATAGCAGATACTTGGGACTGAGCCACAGAGTGGCAAGCAAACGCCGCTATTATTGTATATTTTGCCGAAAAAGGGTATATTGTTTTGATGAGACTGGATTAAGGATGTATAGATTTTGAGATTGGCCAAATACTTGGCGCAGGCGGGACTTGCATCCCGCCGTCACGCCGAGGAGTTGATAATTGCAGGGCGGATCAAAATCAATGGTGTGATCGTTCGCGAGGTAGTTACCCTGGTTGATCCCATGACTGACCAGGTGGAGGTAGACAACCGGTTGGTAGTGGCTGAACCGCACTTCTATGCCTTGCTGAACAAGCCAGCCGGGTATATTTCCACTGTCCAGGATCCGCAAGGGCGGCCAACCGTAGTGGAACTGACTGCTGACCTGCCGGTCCGCATGCACCCGGTGGGGAGACTGGACTATGATACCGAGGGATTGCTGTTACTCACCAACGATGGTGAGTTTACCAACTTGGTGACCCACCCCCGTTACAGAGTAGATAAAAGATATCTGGTTCAGGTGCAAGGATATATTACCGATGCTGAGTCATCACATTTGTCACGGGGAGTTGTACTGGAGGACGGACTGACTGCCCCGGCAGTAGTAAGGATAAAGGAGCGAAACTCAACCAGTACCACCCTGGAAGTAAGTATCCATGAAGGCCGCAAACGCCAGGTCAAAAGGATGTGCGCCGCCGTTGGGCACCCGGTCGTGAGGTTGCGCCGGATTGGATTGGGCTTTCTGGATCTGGGCGGCTTGGAAGTAGGGCAATATCGTTTACTGAGCCAGGATGAGGTGGAGCGCCTCAAAAGAGAAATCCTGGGTCGTCCGGGTTAGTCCTGACCAGGTGTCCAGCGACCAGCGGACCATCCATAGAGTATGGGGCTACCTGCGGCGGGTTATTTTAATGAAGGGAGGAACCGGCCCTGTGGGACAGATTAAGGTGAAGATAAGGTTTGATTACGTCAGCAAGGCCCCATCTGGGAAGTTTTTCGGCAACAAAAACATCGAGCAGCTGGCCGACAACATCCGGCAGCAGAAAGTGGCTAAAATGCGCAATGTGCCTATACAGGGAGTGCGCATCGAAGATATCGACATGAGCCAGGATATTTATACCCTGGTGGACGACGTCACCGGTAAAAGTGCAGCGTATGCCCCGGTTGTTATCACCATTGGGGCCGACAAAATAGATGAGGTCATCAAATTCATCATTATGGATGAGTTCCGAACCATAGAGATATTGGAACCCACCGAGTCTCTTCTTACCAAAGGGGACCTGGAGAGACTATTGTTTGTGGTTAGCCAGGAATTATCGGAATGCCGAGATCAACTGCGGCGCCAGCTGGACAATGGGAGATAGCTGTCCCGTGGGGGGAACCTTTCATGGCTTTAGGGCTGACTGGATATTTCCATTGCATTTCATTAGCGGTTATTCTATATTTTTATAAAATCTGATCGGAACGTGAAATAGTTTGGGGAAAATTACAATCTTTGCAGGCGGATTTGGCAGCGGCAAGTCCGAGATTGCCTTGAATCAGGCACTGAAATTAGCCAGATCCGAGTCTGACATCTTTCTCGCCGATCTCGACATGGTGAATCCCTATTTTGTATCCCGGCAGTTGAAGAGCGTAATCGAGGAAGCCGGCATCAGGTTGCTGGCCCCGGAAGGTGAATTATCCTTCAGCGATGTTCCGGCCATGCCCCGCCAAATATTGGGTATCATCAAACAAGACAATCACATGATAATCGATGTGGCAGGAGACGATGTAGGCTGCCTGGCCCTTGGTTATTTACGCCAATATATAATCGCCCGCAGTGGTTATGAGTTTCTCCTGGTTTTGAATCCCTATCGACCTTTCAGCCAGGACTTGCCCAGCGTCAGGCTGCTGATTGAGCAGTTACAACGGGCGGCCGGACTGCGGTTCACGGGGATCGTAAGCAATCCCAACCTGATGGTGGCCACTACTGCTGATACAATCCTGAGTGGCCACGAGTTGGTTCGGACTTTCAGCCTGGCAGTGGGCCTGCCGATCTGCTGCTTGACGGTGGAGAAACATTTTTATACATCATTGTATCCTTTGTATGGAGCATTGTTGGAGGCAATCGAATTATACCTGAAACCAAATTGGATGTAGTGCTGTAAAGGGGAGAGGAAACATGGCCAAGGGGACAGTTAGTTTTGCTGAAGAGGAATGTAAAGGGTGTGAATTATGCATCCATTTCTGCCCCAAAGATATTCTGGGCTTGGACAAGACCAGGATTAACTCGTCGGGTTATCATCCGGTGTCTATCTTTGCCGCGCAGGATTGTAACGGCTGCGGTATCTGTGCACTCATGTGTCCGGATCTGGTTATTCGAGTAGAAAGGGAGTAAGGGCATGGATAGGGTATTGATGAAAGGAAATGAGGCGCTGGCCGAGGGGGCACTGCTCGCTGGTTGTGTGGCCTTTTTTGGGTATCCGATCACCCCCTCTAGTGAGATCGCGGAATACATGGCCCGCAAGTTACCGCTGCAGAGCGGGACTTTCGTCCAGGCCGAAAGTGAATTGGCAGCCATCAACATGGTATATGGAGGCGCGTCGACCGGAGCGCGGGTGATGACCGCATCCTCCGGACCGGGCATCAGTCTCAAATCAGAGGGCATTTCCTTCATCGCCGAAGCCGAATTACCCTGTCTGATCGTAAACATATCCAGAGGTGGGCCTGGACTGGGTGGGATTCAGCCGGCCCAGTCAGATTATTTCCAGGCTACCCGTGGTGGCGGCCATGGTGATTTTCATACCTTGGTGCTGGCTCCGTCTTCGGTGCAGGAGATGTTGGATTTTGCCATCACCGGATATGATCTTGCCGACCAATACCGCATCCCAGTGATGATAATGGCGGAAGGGACGCTGGGCCAGATGATGGAACCGGTCACCGTCCGCCCCAAAGTGACCGAATTTGTAGACAAACCATGGTCTATCCAAGGCTGTAAAGGAAGGAAGCCCAACATCGTAAATACTCTGCATCTTGATCCTGACTTCCTGGAATATAGAAACAAGGTACTGGCTGAGAAATATGAGCTGATCAAAGCCCGGGAAACCAGAGCGGAGAGCTTCATGGTCGAAGATGCCGATTTGGTAGTCGTGGCTTTCGGTTTGATGTCTCGCATAGTGAAGAAAGCGATCATCGATGTTCGCAGCCAGGGATACCGGGTAGGATTGATACGTCCGATTACCCTATGGCCGTTCCCGGCGGAAGTGATAAGTCAAGCAGCGGGGCATGCCAAACTCTTCCTGTCAATTGAGATCAGCATGGGGCAGATGATCGACGATGTGCGCCTGGCGGTCAACGGTCGTACTCCGGTGGACTTTTACGGGCGAATTGGCATTATACCTAGTCCGGAAGAGATTGCCCAGGAGATCGTCGCGCGTGCCCAAAAGGAGGGTTTAAGATGAAAGTAGTTGCGCAAAGGCCGCAGAGCCTCACCACCGCTAAAACTCATTACTGTCCCGGCTGCACTCACGGGATAATCCACCGGCTGGTAGCTGAATGCATCGACGAATTGGATATGCGGGAGAAGACCATCGGTATCTGTCCGGTGGGTTGTGCGGTCCTGGCTTACGATTACTTCAACTTCGACATGTTGGAGGCCGCCCATGGCCGAGCGCCAGCCATCGCTACCGGGATAAAGCGGTTGCTGCCGGACCGCTGTGTGTTCACCTATCAGGGGGATGGTGACCTGGCATCCATAGGAATGGCTGAGATCATCCATGCATCGGCGCGCGCGGAAAATATTACAGTGATATTCGTCAATAATGCTGTCTATGGGATGACCGGCGGACAGATGGCGCCCACGACCCTGCTGGGTCAGGTTACCACTACCTCACCCTACGGCCGCAAGAAGGAAGACTCCGGCTTTCCGATCCGGATGGCTGAGATGCTGGCTACCAATGAGGGTTCGGCTTATATAAGCCGGGTGGCTGTAAACACCCCGGCCAATGTGATCAAAGCCAAGAAATCGATGAAGAAAGCCTTGCAGACCCAAATCGACGGCCTGGGATTTGCGATGGTGGAAGTGTTATCCACCTGTCCGACCAACTGGGGTCTGGGACCGCTCGAGGCGCTGCAATGG
>JAQVXF010000055.1 GCA_028709355.1 Syntrophomonas sp. | reverse complement strand
GCTCAGGTCGGGATAGAGGGGCAGCCGCAACAGCCGGCTGCTGAGGTCTTCGGTCACCGGCAGATCGCTGGCTTGGTAGCCCAGCCTGATGCCCATCGGTGAACTGTGCAAGGGGACGAAATGGAAGGTGCTCTGGATCCCTATCGCCGCCAGTTTATCCATCACCCAGTCGCGCTGCCGGCGGTTCTTAAAGATACAATAGAAGATATGGTAGTTGGGCCCCGCTTCCCCCGGCAAGTGGGGCAGCCCCACCAAACCTGAATCCGCAAAGCCCTGCAGGGCATGAAAATAATATTCATAGATGCAGCGGCGGCGGGCGGTAATCTCCTCCATCTGTTCCAGCTGGGCATACAGGAAGGCGGCCAGCAGGTCGGCGGGGAGATAAGAGGAGCCGACATCCATCCAGGTGTAGCGGTCGGTGCGGCCCAGGAGAAACTGGCGGCGGTTGGTGCCTTTTTCCCATAGTATATCGGCCCGTTCGCTCATAACCGGATCGGCGGTGTTGAGCAGCAGGGCGCCACCTTCACCGCAGGCGATATTCTTGGTGGCATGGAAACTGAAGCAGCCCAACTGGCCGACCGTGCCCAGGTGCCTTCCTCTATAAGTAGCATTGACCGCCTGGGCGGCATCCTCAATCACCATCAGCTGGTGACGCCCGGCGATAGCCATTATCTCATCCATGGCGCAGGCCACCCCGGCATAGTGAACCGGCATTATGGCCCGGGTGCGCCCGGTGATGTGGGCTTCGATCATCTCCGCGGCGATGTTGAGGGTGGCGGGATCGATATCCACAAAAACTGGCCTGGCCCCCCGCAGCATCACCGCATTGGCGGCCGAGGCGAAGGCGAAGGAGGGCATTATGACCTCATCCCCAGGCTGCAGATCGATCAGCAGCGCTGCCATCTCCAAAGCGGCGGTGCCGGAGGTGGTCAGGAAGACCCGTCCGCCACCGAACCGCTGCTGGATAAAATCGTGCACCAGTCCGGTATAGCGGCCATCCCCGGCTATCTGGCCGCGGTCCAGGCAATCACGCATATAATCCATCTCCCGGCCGCAAGTATGAAGCTTGTTGAACGGAATATTCACCACCAAACACCCCTGCCGCAAGTTTTTCATCCCCCAGCCTTAAGCCCAACCAAGCACTCCCCCGGTCAGCACCCGGCCCAGGATAGATTACTAATATTGTAAACTTATCCGCACCGCTAGTCAGCATGCAATTCGAGGCGGGAGCTGGGATCGCTCCCCTAGCCAGTCGGAGCGACCCTCACCACGGTGTTTCTGCGCCCAGAATTCACCTCGTCCGGCTTTCTTATCCATTCTTGCTCACATGGCTGGGCCTGACTGGAACTAGCCCCTTCCCAGAAAATAATTGAAGGGGAGGTCTCCCTCCCCTTCAACTTAAATTCTCCTCTGAGCTGGAATCCTTTTTTCTCTTACTGGGTTACCGGCATCTTGTCGGCCATCCAGCCCAGATCCCATCCGCCATGCAGCGAGTAGGCTTGGCTGATGCCGATCACATGCAGCACCGCTACCGTCTGGCCGGCAGTCTGGCCGGTGTAGCAATATACATAAACCGGTTTGTCCTTGGCGAATTCGTTAAAGTGCTTGTTGACCTCTTTGAAAGGAATGTTGATGGCCCCTTTGATATGGCCTTTGGCAAAGTCTTCAGCACTGCGCAGGTCCACTACTTGCATGGGCTCGCCCTTGTCGATCTTGGCCTGCAGATCCTTGGAGTTGATCTTGTGGACGTCCATGGGCATTTTGGTGAAGTACTCGGTCAAAATCTTGGCGATGGCCGGGTCGGGTTTAGCAACGTTGGTGGCAGGTTTGAATTCGACCGGGGCGGTATCCACCGGGAAGTTATTCTTGCCCACCCAACCGGAAGCGAAGCCCAGGTTGACGGATTTGGCCTTCAAACCGTACATATTCATGATAGCCACGGTTTGGCCGGCGGTCTGGCCGGTATAACAATATTCGATGATCTCCCTGTCGGCCGGCAGTTTGTCCAGGTATTCGCCCATTTTGGCAAAGGGTATATTCACTGCACCCTTAATATGACTCTTGGCATAATCCTCGGCGCTGCGGATATCGATGAGCAGGAAACTGGTGTCACCAGCATCTAGCTTGGCCTTCAGGTCAGCTTCGCTGATCTTGTAGACATCAGCGCCCATATTGGTAAAGTACTTGTCCGCCACCTGCTGGATGGTTACCGCCGGGGTAGTGGGGGCAGCCGCGGGTGGAGTGGGGGTCGGGGCCGGAGCCTGGGTGGTAGTGGTTCCGCAGCCTACTGCAAAAGCAGAGATCATGAGTCCCACCAGCAGCATCGCTAACCATTTGATCCGGGATTTCTTCATTATAAAATCGCCTCCTAATTTGTTAATCACATAGAACCTGACCTTCCGCAACTCTTTCTCTAGTCACCCCCTCGCTCGCCAATCGACCGGATTAAAACTGTTACAGTCAAGTAGTTCAATCATGCTAACTAAATTATATCGGCTAAAACGGTAAGGAATCATTCGAAATACTTATAGGGCTATAAGCAACGGCAGTGATGACGGCAAAGGGGAGGTTAGGGCGGGAGTTGGCCTCAGAATCGTTTGGCAGAAGAAGGGCAAGCAGGAAAGCAGGCCGGTATCATTGTTGCCAGCAAAAACCAGGATTACTGGTGTTGGTCAGAAACTTGACGAAGTTGTGGGTCACCGGGGTGGACTCTTCATCGACCCGGTAGACCAGGTTGACATCGATCATCAACTGGAGGTCATCGACCTGGAGCAGGCGCAGGTTACCGGCCTGGATATCCTGCCGCGCACCCACCAGCGGCAGCAGGGTGATCCCCGCTCCTCCCAGCACCGCAGCTTTTATGGAGTGGAGGCTATTCATCTCGGAAACGATATTGAAATCATTGAGGGTGCAGCCATTCTGGGCTGCCAATTGCTCCATCACCGTGCGCATGGCCGCTCCCTTTTCCCTGACTATGAAGGGTCGGCTCCGGAGCTCTTTGAAGGATAACCGGGTTTTCTTGAACCTATCCGAAGCGGCGGCCACAAATACCAGGGCGATGGAGTCCAGGCGCTGCACCGGCAGGCTGGTGTCCACGCTGCCATCCACAATCGCCAGGTCGATCTCCTTCTTATTGAGTTTCTGGATAGTCTCTACTGAATTGGAGATGTCCAGCTTGACACTGGCCTGGGGGTATTTCTCTTTGAACCGGCTTATGCAGCCGGGCAGGGCATAGTTGCCCGAAGTGCAGCTGGCCCCGATGACCAGCGGGTGGTTGACACTCAACAACTGGCTGATCTCCTCGGTCATCGATTGTTCCAGGACCAGGAAGCGCTCACTATACTCCAGGGCGACCCTGCCCGCTTCGGTCAGAGTCACTCCTTGGGCGGTGCGGGTAAACAGCTTGGCGCCAAACATGTCCTCCATGGCCTGGATCTTGCTGCTGACCGCCGGCTGGGACAGGTGCAGGAGCTTGGCAGCTTTGGAGAAACTGTTGGCCTGAGCCACCACCGAGAACACCCTGAACTGCTCCATCAACATCTGCATTCCCCCCGCAACCCTTTAATCGCCGAAAAATAGTGCTGACCACCACGTCTAAGTCGAGGATAGCAAAACCGGGGCTAAAGTTCAAATCAATTTGAGCGCTGATCTTCACTATCATCGCGAGGGATGATTTTCATTTCCTCCCGCCCTAAACCCCGCCGCTGAAATATCCGCTGCCTCTTGATGTATACCTTGCCAAACCGAATTGATCCCAGTATAATTTACCAAAATGATAATGATTATCATTATTGAGGTGGAGTTATGGATTTCATCAAAGAAAAACTCGAACAAGGTGAATATCGTTTGACCCGCCAACGCCAGGTCATCCTGGATGTAATGCAGGAGGCCGAAGGCGAGCACCTTACTGCCGAAGAAGTACTGCTGGCTGCCCGTCGCCAGTCGCCTCGGCTGGGCATCGCCACCGTCTACCGGACCCTGGAACGCCTGGCCAGCTTGGGTATCCTCTATAAATCAAGGTTCGATGAGGGCAAACACCGCTATGAGATGGCCGATGCCAGCCAGCATCATCACCACCATATCCAGTGCGTGGGCTGCGGGCGGATATTCGAGTTGGCGGAAGGCCTGCTGGATGGTATCGAGAATGAAGTCAATCAGCAGGGCTTCGCGGTGATCAACCACCGCCTCACTATCTATGCCATGTGCCCACAGTGCAAGTCGGAGTAGCCTTTTAATTACGCTGCAACACTATTGTCCCAGGAGGGATCATGAATAAACATAAGAAGAGAACCGGACAGAAGAAGATTTCCGGTTTCCAGGTCATCACCGGCTTGGAGCCAAGTTCCCCTAAGGCTGCCGCACGAGTGGACCTGACCCGGTTGGAAAACAACCAGGCGGGGCGAGTAGTCGAGGTCCAAGGGGGGCAACCGGCTGTCGCCAATTTGGGGAACTTAGGGATCGTTCCAGGAACAGTACTGGTCAAGAAGAGCGCCTCGTTGATGAGAGGGCCTATCGTACTGGAGCGAGAAGGCTCCCAGTTCGCGGTGGGTTTTGCCATGGCCCAGGGGATAATAGTGGAGCCCCTGGCTGGAAAGGATGCACCCGAAATTCACCCCATGAAAAGAGTGGTACTGGTGGGCAACCCCAACGTGGGCAAAACCCTGGTGTTTGCCCGGGTCACCGGAACCGGAGTGGTTACCGGCAATTATGCAGGCACCACCGTGGAGGTGGTCACCAGTGAGTTTGAATATGAAGACCGTCAGTATGAGCTGATCGATACCCCCGGCATCTACTCGCTGGATCAGTCCTCTCCGGTTGATGCTGGGGTAGTGAGGCTGGTCGGGGAAAGCGACATCATCCTGAACATTGTCGATGCTACCAACCTGGAGCGCAACCTGAACCTCACCCTGCAGCTGCTGCAGTTGGGCAAACCGATGCTGGTGGTCCTCAACTATTGGGATGAGGCGGCTCACAATGGCATCACCATCGATGTCCCCGCTTTGGAGAGAATTCTGGACGTACCGGTGGTGCCGGTTAGCGCACAACGCAACGAAGGGATTTTGACCATGGTAGAGGCCTTGCCCCGGGCCAGAAACAGCCGGTTGGAATACGACGCCGCGGATCGCTGGAAACAAATCGGCCAAATCGTAGAACAGATACAGACGTTGCATTACCGCCAGCACACCCTGTGGGAGCGACTGGGCGATTTCACCATCCATCCCATCGGCGGTGTGGTGACTGCCCTGGCAGCGCTGCTGGCCACTCTGGTCATCGTGCGCTTCATGGGGGAGGGCCTGATCGGCATCCTGGAACAGCTCTACACCAATCTGTACGCACCTTTTATTATGAACCTGGCGGCGAATATCCCCTCCGAGTTTGTCCGCGGGCTGTTGGTGGGTTACAGCATCGATCCCATGGAATCGTTCGGGATACTGACCAGCGGCCTCTATATCGCCCTGGTGCTGGTCTTTCCCTATTTCGTGTCTTTCTACCTGGTGTTCGGCTTTCTGGAGGATCTGGGCTACCTGCCCCGGCTGGCGGTGGTGCTTGATAATATCTTCCACCGGCTGGGACTGCATGGTTATTCCTCCATCCCGGTCATGTTGGGACTGGGCTGTAAGGTGCCAGCTCTCCTGTCCACCCGCATATTGACCAGCCGGCGGGACAAGATATTGACCACCGCCCTGATCATGATGAGTGCGCCCTGCCTGCCCCAGACAGCCATGATCGTCTCCCTGGGCATGAACTACGGTATAATCACCGTGCTCATCATATTTATGATTCTCCTGTTGCTGGCCTTTGCCATGAGCTTCCTGATCAACCGGATGTTGCCCGGCAAGCCAGCCGATTTTTTCGCCGAGCTGCCTTCCTACCGGGTGCCGTCATTTAACCTGATGGCCCGCAAGCTATGGGTGCGGATAGCCGAATACTTTTCCGAGGTACTGCCTATGATCACGGTGGGAGTCCTGATCATGGCCCTTTTGGACTACCTGGGAGTCATCGAATTCCTCACCGTCGCCCTGCAGGGCCCGGTGGAACTGGTGCTGGGCCTGCCCCCGGCTATAGCTCCCATCATGCTGCTGGGTTTTCTGCGCAAAGACGTATCTATCGCTCTGCTGGCACCGTTGGCCTTGACTGCCCCGCAGTTCATCATAGCCAGCGTCTTCCTGGTGCTGTACACGCCCTGTGTTTCCTCATTTTTTACCATGATCAAGGAATTGAAAGCCGGGACCACTCTGAAGCTGGTAGGGTTGATATTGGCGACCACGGTGCTGGTCACGGCGGTGCTGCACCTCGTATTCCGGCTGTTTTATTAGACTGTAAAATAGGCACGGCAGGCCAGGATAGCTGCCGACGGAAGCACCAGCGGGGACCGGCCAAGCCAGGCATTGAACCTACCAGTTGGCGATATGCATCTAAGGACTGGCAAGCCCAGCACCAGACATAAAGAGGAATGAAACCTGCTCCACGCGGGATCTCCACGCAGGATCACCGGTAGGATAAATTCTGGAGCGAACTGGCGGGCTCAGCAAATCCGGGGGGCGGCCAAGCAACTAACCCGAACGCCACAAACGGGGCACTGGCCCTATTGAAGCCAATTACCCCGTTCCATGCCTCATTACAGCAGCCCGCCTTTAGCCAAGCTTTCGCCTGCTTTCCAGCCTGCCCCTATTACCTGTCTACCCTACTTTGGGTCTGGTTCGTCTTCACTTTCCTGCTCCTTGCGGAAATAGTCAGGAATCTTGAACATCTGCCAGAACTGGGTCATGCTTTCAGTCACCAACTCCTGGGTCTCTATGGTATGGATCGACATCTCCACGGTAGTCAGGGCGTCCAGGAAGCCCTTCTCATATTGAGCCAGCACCGGGTTGGCAACATTCAGCTGGTGCAGGTTCTTCAGGACCTCGATGGTCTTCTTGAGCGTCTCCATCTGCGCATTCTCGGCCATGCGAATCCCCCCTTATTCTGGTGTAATCATATTTGACCATAAAATCGGTGCGAATAGAATATGTCTCCAGTACCGATTA
>JAQVXF010000054.1 GCA_028709355.1 Syntrophomonas sp. | reverse complement strand
TTTATCTCTTCCTTCACCAGTAGAGTCTTCAGCATACTTTAACCTCACCTTTCCTGCCCGTTTCGCAAATTTGGCCCGATATCTTCCTTATATATAATAGCATTAATAGCCAACCGAACCTAACCATGAAATCCTATCTGACCAGTCTTGGCGGTTCCCTGCTGCCAGCTCTCCCCCAATACAAAAGCGCCGCAAGATATCGGCGCTTTCTTTCCACTCATCTATCCGGTTTTGTCGGTTATTTGCCCAATTCCTCGGCCAGGGCCCGGCTCTTCTCCGACAAGATCATCGCCAGGGCAGCAGCATCCTTGTCCTTGCCCAGAAGCAAGGTGGAAGCAAGATCGGCAAATAGCCTCCGCAACTCCAAGAATATTTTGTTCACCATGTTCTCTTCCCCCTATATAAAAACCCAGCAGACACAAAAATCTTTGCCGCTGCTGCTTGTATAAATTATAAATTCCTGCCCGGAAACGGTCAATGCCCGGGCCTAATTTTGCCCGATTTTTTCCCTGCGCTATCTCAGCAGCAAAGCGAGGGGGCAATGATCTGATCCCTGCACCTGGTCGAAGTGGACGCAGTCCTGGATGCGATCGATCATGCTGCTGGATACGTAAAAACAGTCTATCCTCCAACCAGCATTTCTCTCCCGGGCCCGGGTCCGAAAATCCCACCAAGTATACTCCGCCTTGTCCGGGTATAGATAACGGAAAACGTCGACATAGCCATGGGAGAGAAATTTGTCCAGCTTCTCCCGTTCCACCGGCAAAAACCCAGATGTCTTAGTATTGGTCTTGGGATTCTTCAGGTCGATCTCCTGGTGAGCGGTATTGAAATCACCGCAGATTATCACGTTTTTACCTTCAACCTTGAGGGCGTCACAATAATCGATGATCTCATCATAGAACTCCAGCTTATACTGCACCCGTTCATCACCCATGCCGCCATTGGGAAAATAGACATTGAGCAAGGTGAATTCCTGGTGATGCATCACCAATACCCGCCCCTCGTTGTCAAAGCGTTCCACTCCCAGTCCGTAGCCAACCTCCAGGGGAGGCTGGCGGAAATAGGCCGCCACCCCGCTGTATCCCTTGCGCTGGGCCGGGTTCCAAACACACTCATAATCAGCCAGGCGGGTCAGTTCGGCGGGAAGTTGTTCCGGATAGGCCTTGGTCTCCTGTAAACACAGGATGTCGGGATTCTCCCCCAGGACCCAATCGCTGAAACCCTTCTTATGCACGGCTCTGATGCCGTTGACGTTCCACGAGCAGATCTTCATATTAAGGCAGTTTGGCCACGATCTGGGCTACCATGGCGTCCACCGCGTCGGATTGGTAATCGACTATCTGGCCCTGGTCGATCAGGTTGTTCAGTTTCATATCCCAGGGCAGTCCCCCCAGGAAGTCGATGCCGGTATCGGCCGCCACCTGGGCCCCCTGGCTGGTCCCGAATATCTCTAGCTTCTCTTCGCAGTGGTTGCACACCACGTAACTCATATTTTCGATCAAACCCAAAATAGGTATATCCATCTTGCGGGCCATCTTGATGGTCTTTTTGACTACCATAGCCACCAGTTCCTGAGGTGACGATACAATCACTATGCCGTTCACCGGCAGCGACTGCATCACCGTCAGGGGCACATCACCGGTGCCTGGCGGCAGATCGACTATCATATAATCCAACTCGCCCCAGTCGGCCTCGCCCCAGAATTGGGTCACCGCTCCCGCCAGCATAGGCCCGCGCCAGACCACCGGATCATCCTCGTTGGGCAGGAAGAAGTTGACTGATAATATCTTGATCCCCAAGGGGCCGCTGGGGGGGATGATTCCGTACTCAGAAGCCAACATCGGCACCGGTCCGGTCAGTCCAAATGCCCGCGGCTGGCTGGGTCCGGTGATATCGGCATCCAGCACCCCGACTTTCAGTCCCTTTTTGGCCAGGGCGGCGGCCAGCAGTCCGGTCACCGAGGATTTACCCACCCCCCCTTTGCCGCTCATCACCACGATCAGGTTGCGGATCTTATTGCGCTTACCCAGCAGGCTCTCTTCTATCTCCGCCCCGCAGGAGGCAGGGTCGATGCTGCAGCCGCCGCTGGATGGACAGGTATTACATTTTTCGGACATGCTTATATCCCCTTTCACCATTTAAATGTTATCGCTTCAATTTCTGGCTGAGACTCAGGAACCATTTACTTGGAAGGCTCTTGCATCTCAAACTATATCATTGTAACTCCTTCCAGTCCTTCCAGGCTAGTCAATATTTTCAGCTATCAGCTGCTCCAGGCTCCGGGCGAAGTGGCTATCATCCGGCTTAATCCGCCGGCGCGGCCCCTTGGTCCTTTCCCCGGCCCGGCGCGCCTTCTGATGGAGGAACCGGCTCAGCAGCAATCCATCGATGCTCTCCGCGGTAAACACCTGACCCGAGTTGTCGACCGCCAATCCCCCTTTGGCTATAGCCATGCAGGCCAGTCCATAATCCTGGGTCACCACTATATCCCCTGGGGTGACCCGGTTTACAATCGCCATATCAGCAGCCTGGGAGGCCCCGTCGACCACCACCACTGAAGCGTACTGGCTCTGGATCTGGTGATTAGGATTGGATATCATGATGACCTCCAACCGGTGGCGACGGGCGGTGGACTCAATTATCTGCTTGACCGGACAGGCATCGGCGTCGACCAAAATTTTCATCGCTGCTCTCCTTAAATCGCACCGGAACCGCCTCGGACCGGTGAACGGTGTCCGATTTTTCTTTCGTGATGGATGACGTTTCATGCTATTATTATTAAGGAATTGCCAGTGTAAGTTACTCTCATAGCAGCCGTATATAAGAATAGAGTGAACGGAGGATCGCACTGTGCCGACCGACGAGATGCTTACCGCCAGGACTCTAAGAGGTGATGTATCGGCTTTCGAGGAACTGATCAATCGTTACAAAAATTCGGTGTTTAACATTATATACCGTATGACTGGACAATACCAGGAAGCCGAAGATGTATGTCAGGAAGTGTTCATCACTGTTTACCAGAAACTGCACCAGTACGACAGCAGCAAGCGTTTTGGGCCCTGGGTCCACCGCATTGCCATCAATACCACCATCAGTGCCCTGCGCAAGAAAAATAAAGTGATAACGTTGAATTTCGACGAAACGTACAGCCAGCCAGAATCCGAAAACCACTACGATTTTGGAGACCCCCAGTTGTTCCTGGAACGCAACGAATTGAAAGCCGAGATCAAACAGGCCTTCACTTCACTCCCCGAAGCATATCCGGTCGTGTTGGCGCTGCGGTATCAGCTGGATCTGGATAACCAGGAGATCGCCGAAGCTTTGGGGATAACCAAGGAGAATGTGGAAGTCAAGATGCACCGGGCCCGCAAATCGATGCGGCGGGCTATATTGAAGAACCGGGATGAAGGGGGGAAGGTAGATGGATTGTCAGGAACTAAATAGCCAGCTCTTCGATTACTGCGACGATTCGGTATCCCCCCAGGTGTACCTCAAGGTCAGCAAACACTTGAAGGACTGCCCGCAATGCCAGAACCTCTACCAGTTGACCCGGCTGGAAAACGAGGTGCTGCGGGATACATCCGACATCCCTGCCCTGCCGGTTGATTTCACCCCGCGGGTGATGAGCTCCATCACGGCGCTGCACCGGGGGCCCTCGATACTGCACAATCGCAAGCTATGGTATGGGGGACTGATGGCGGCGGCAGTATTTGCTCTATTCCTCTATGCACCCCAAATGTTCAAGCCGCAATCCGCCGTAGACCTGGCCGATAACTCTGGTCTGCGCGGCAATGGCACCAGTACACCCTCAGTGATATCTACCCCCGGTAATACCATGGAAGCAGATGAAGTGGCTGAGTATGCCGACCGCCCGCTTTTGTCCCCGCCGGCCACGGGAGCCGGCAAGGACACCAGTGCGCCCATTATCACTCCATCGGACTCTACGTTCGAAGCGGGCGTCCCCAGCCCCGAACAAACAGTTCCTGCTGCTGACACTGCTCCTGGCCAGACCGCGGTCGACCCAATGTTGGCAACACCTAAGGCCCTGCGGGCCCCATCCCTAACAGTTCCACCAGAGACAACCGTCCCATCCCCCCTGGCGGCCAGCGATGGCAGCCTTTCAACTACCGTTGTGGAAGGTTTCAAACCAGTGGTCACCCCCATCAATGTTCCTGCCCATCTTCAACTCACCCAGGTAGACATCAGTGACGGCAGCCGTACGGTTTATGACTACGCCAGCCCGGACGGCCGCACCAGGATACAGATATCCGTAGATCCTTACATCGCTCCCGAGGTTAAGATGCAGGCTCTGGATCAGTCCGGCTCCCCGAGCAGCAACAGCAGCATGGCGCGCTGGGTCATAGTGGGTGAAGAGATGCTAACCGTTACCTATTCGGGTAACGTGCCGTTGGATGAACTGACCGAACTGGCCAATTCAGTCCGTTTCGAGTAACCATCCGCATCCAGAGACCAACCCCAGCCAGTAAAAGGAGTCCGTTAATCGCTGTCCCAGGATTTCCGCCGGCAGTGTTATTATTATGGAAGAGACGTAAAGATCAAGTGCAAGCTATATCCCTGCTGAGACATGTAAAGCCCGCTGCCTGATGACAGCGGGCTATTGGTTACAGTGCCTAATTCAATTGATGCGGTAATTCTCTTAAGAGGCTATATTCCTCTCCTCGTAGTGGGAGAACTCCATCGAGAATCCAGCCCGGCCCTGGGTGCTGGAACGCAGCACGGTCGAATATCCGAACATCTCCGCCAGAGGAACATAGCCCCGGATGATCTGGGTGCTGTTCTGCATTTCCATCGAATCCAGCTTGCCGCGGCGGTTGCTGATATTGTTGATGATGTTGCCGGTGAATTCCTCCGGCGAGGTCACTTCCACCCGCATTACCGGTTCCATCAACAGCGGACCGGCTTTCTTGAGGCACTCCCGGGTGGCCAGCATGGCGGCCGTGCGGAAGGCCATCTCGGATGAGTCCACCTCATGGAAGGAACCGTCCAGCAAGGTAGCTTTGATGTTGACCACCGGATAGCCTTTCAGGACGCCTTCCTCCAGGGCTTGTTTAATCCCCGACTCCACCGCCGGGATATATTCGCGGGGGATTGCCCCCCCTACTATCTTATTGACGAACTCGAAGCCTTCATTGGGCTCCAGTCTGAGCACCAGGTGGGCAAACTGTCCCTTGCCGCCAGTCTGTTTGACGAAGCGGGTTTCGTGTTCGGCAGTCCGGGTTATGGTCTCCTTGTAAGCCACTTCGGGCTGGCCGATATTGATGCCCACATGGAATTCTTTGGCCAGGCGCTCGGCGATTATCTCCAGGTGCAGTTCCCCCATCCCCGCCAGCAGGGTCTGGCCGGTCTCCTTGTTGTAAGTCATCTTGAAGGTTGGGTCTTCCGCCGATATTTTGCCCAGAGCCTCGGATATCTTGGCCTGGTCGGCCTGAGTCCGCGGTTCGATAGCGATCTGGATAACCGG
Source organism: Syntrophomonas sp. (assembly GCA_028709355.1). Classification (GTDB taxonomy): domain Bacteria; phylum Bacillota; class Syntrophomonadia; order Syntrophomonadales; family Syntrophomonadaceae; genus PHAA01. The sequence continues at coordinate 1,724 of JAQVXF010000054.1, read as the reverse complement.
TTCGGGGAATTCTATCGATTCCAGCAATACCGGCATGGTCTCATCGCAGATGGTATCTCCGGTGCCCACATCCTTGAGCCCGATCAGGGCGGCGATGTCTCCGGCCTTGACCTCTTCCACCTCTTCGCGGTGGTTGGCATGCATCTTGACAATCCGGCCTACCCGCTCTTTTTTGCCCTTGCTGCTGTTGTAAACATAGGAACCGGCTTTGAGCGCACCTGAGTAGATCCTCGTGAACGCCAGTTTGCCTACATGGCGGTCGCTGACTATCTTGAAGATCAGGGCTGAAAAGTTTTCGTCTTCGGGCCCGATCTCTATCTTGTCGCCACTGATCACATCGGTAGCTCTTATTGCCTCCACATCCAGGGGCGAAGGCAGGTAGTTGACCACCGTGTCCAACAGGGTCTGTACCCCGATATTGCGGTAGGAACTGCCGCAGATCACCGGGATGATACTGGCTTCGATGACGTTTTTGCGTATGGCCGCCGCCAGCTGGTGGTCCGCGATGGGTTGATTGTCATAGTAGAGATCCAACAACTCCTCGCTGTTCTCAGCCAATTTCTCCACCAAGTCCATTCTCCACTGCTGGGCTTCTTCCAGGTACTCGGCGGGAATGGCAGTCTCTTTGACTTCATTGCCCAAACTACCGGAAAAGGTCTGGTAATTCATTTTGATCAGGTCGATTATCCCGGTGAACGCATCGTCCTGGAATACGGGCAGGGTCAACACCAACGGTCTCCCCCCCAGGCGCTGTTTGATCTGTTCCACCACCCGGTGAAAGTCAGCTCCCACCGCATCCATCTTATTTACATAGGCGATGCGCGGTACCCGGTATTTATCGGCCTGGCGCCAAACGGTTTCGGACTGGGGCTCCACCCCACCTTTGGCACAGAATATCACCACCGCGCCGTCCAGGATTCGCAGGCTCCTCTCCACCTCAGCAGTAAAATCGACGTGTCCCGGGGTATCGATGATATTGATGTCAACCCCGTTCCAGACACACTTGGTGGCTGCCGAGGTAACAGTGATGCCGCGCTCCTTCTCCACGTCCAGGTAGTCCATGACACTGGCCCCATCATGGGTCTCCCCGATCTTATGGGTCAGCCCGGTATAGTAAAGGATACGCTCGGTGGTGGTTGTCTTGCCAGCATCGATATGGGCGATAATTCCGATATTCCTTAAGTCCTTGAGCATTTAGCGTAGTCACTCCTTAAAAAGCAAAAATTTAACGGCATTACTTGACGTAGTGCCGCAATCAAAACACAGGTTCATAATCTTCCGCCGATTAACCAAAGATATGCGCCCAAGGATAAATTTTATGCCCTTTTCCCCGATCTGTCAAGGAATATTGCTTTATTTCACCAGGGGAGCAATTACTTTGAACTCGGGGCTGCCGGCAATCTTCATCAGGTCGAACAGGACCGTCTCCGTATTGGTGATTACCGCTCCCGCGCCCTGCATCAACATCAAGCCGCTTAGGAAATTGGTCTTGGTGCGCGAACAGACCGCGTCATTTACCACCTGCACGGTATAACCGGCCTCCACCAGGTCCCGGGTGGTCTGGAATACGCAGACGTGAGTCTCGCTGCCCACCATGAGGACGGTTTTGCGTTGGGTAGCGGCCAGCCCCTCCTTCATGTCGTCGAAGGCGGAAAACTTCATCTTCTCTATCCGGGAATAGGTCTTCAGGTTGCTTTGGACCTCTTCCACAGTGGGCCCCAGGC
>JAQVXF010000053.1 GCA_028709355.1 Syntrophomonas sp. | reverse complement strand
CGCCTGCAGTGCCCCCAGGGGGGTGGCCTCGCTGACCGTGTACTTACTGCTGGAGTTATAGGCGGTGGCCTCAAAGGAATCGGCAGCAACCAGATTGACGGTGCCGTCGTACAAAATGTCGGTAGTGGCGGCTTGCGCTGCCCCGGGGCTGAATACCGCCGCCATCACCACCAACATCGTGATCAGCAGCGCCGCCCAGCTCTTCTTAAAACGTCTGTTCAATAGTTCCTCCTCCTCTCATTATCTGAATTGATACGATTGCAGTTGGCTTGGATATCACCCCTTCCGGATTTATGGTCCCAACATCTCTTCAAAACAAAAAGCTGGCCAAGACACACTCTTCCAGCTTAATAGGAGTTATCGCTCCCCGGGGTTGTTCCTTTCCATGCTGGCGGCGGATCTGTTTCCTAATCGGCCGGTCGATCTTTTTCCATGCCGGTGATGGCTGCAGGAATAAAGACTCGGAACCCTCGCTATATAGTTGTGGCGGCACTATCGATGGCGGCGGAAAAAAGGCGGCCTGCGAAAAGCAGCCCGCCAATATTATTAGGCTAGAGGCAGCTTCTCCTTACCAGATCGGGAGGCGTACCTGTTTCCCGGCACACCAGCGGCCTGATGACCTTGACCGCGGCTTTAGGTCAGCGGGCTCGGAGCATCGCTCTCATTTTATTTGTGTTTAGGCTTCGACGTCGATCAGGGGAATTCCTGCCCCTCAACCAAATCCAGCCGGGATTGGCAGATCCCGCCGGTGGGGAACGGGCTAATCGTCTTCTTCCCCGACCTCCGCCTCTTCATCGTCCTTGCCTGCATCCAGGATAATCAATTCTGCCCCGATCATCTGGGCAATCTGTTCGATCTCCATCTTGCGCAGGTGTTTGGTGAAGATCTTCAGGTCGGCTCCCGCCGTCCCGACCACCACGAAGCGCGGTTTCTTTTCGCCTTGAGCGACTTCCCGTCTCTCCCGGATAAAAATCTTCCCAGCCATCTTTCCCGCCTCCTTCTCCATCCAGTATTCGACATTAGTTCACACCTTCATTATAGCTTATCACAGCCTGGAGCGGCGACTCATCAAGGACCGAAATGGAGTAGTGCTGCCCGGCGAAGATCAGGACACGGTTGGGCATTACCGGATATAATAAAGGCAGATGAAGTCCAGGACCTATTCGGAACGGGAACAACTTGGAAAGGCGGGTGAGTAATATGATCACAGTAACCAAGACTGCTTGGAACAAATTTAAGAAGGGCCAGTCCAAAGGCAAGATACCTCCCGAAGCCCGGGTACGGGTGAGTTCGCCCGGCAAAACCTGAGGCGGCAAGCCTGAGCTGGTGGTGACTCTGGATGAGTCCCATAACCAAGACGATGTATTATTGGAGGTGGCCGGCATCCCCCTGGTTTTCGCCAAGGAACTGGAGGAAAAGTTGCAAGACGGCACTTTGGATTACAATTTCCCTTTGAAATTCTTCATGAGTGTCCCCGAGTCCTAAGCGGTGCAACGGAGATTAGCCCGGCATAGGAATTCTCAGGCCGCCCCCTCGCAACAGTGATAAGAACAGGGGATTGATTGAATAGAGGCTAGCCGCCGCCACCGGCTGGAGTTGCTGGTGGACCGGACCCAATCACCAGGTGTAGGTGCAATAAGCGGGCGCGGGCAGTGCCAATCGAAGGGTCTGTTGGCTGGGGTCTCCACTCTGGGGTTGACCGGCAGTTTGTGGCCCGACCCAGCAGTTCCTCTGAGATTATCTAGTCTCCTCGGATTGGCCCTGGTTGGCCAGATTGCCCCCGGCGTGGGGGACGGTCTCCCGGTAGGGATCGACATGCACACTGACCCGGGTAGAGTGGAACTCGGTCCACATGTCTTTTTTAAGATTGCCGATCAGCTCATGGACTTCGGCCACGGTAATATTGGGTGGTACCGTGATATGAAAGTCGATGTGCTTCATATTCCCCGATTTCCTGGTCTTAAGTTTGTGGAAATCGATGAACTGATCGTGGTAATTGCCGATGATACTGACTATTTTCTCTTCTTCGGCGTCGGTCAAACGGGAATCCAAGAGGAAGTTGGCGGCATGACTGCACAGCTCCCAGGCTTCTTTGATGATAAGTAGGGCGACAAGGATAGCCACGATGGGATCCAGGACGACTATTCCGGTCAGCTTTATCAACAGCAACCCCAACGCCACCCCCAAAGAGGTGTATACGTCGGTCTTGAGATGCAGGGCATCAGCTTCCAGGGCCATGGAATCTTCTTCCCGGGCCACTTGGTACAGCTTCCGGGAGACCAGGACGTTGACCAATGCGGCGGCCAGCATCACCGCGATACCCACCCAGGCCATCTCAATCGGGGCGGGATGGCGGATCTTTTCGATGGCTTCCTTGATGATCATTCCGGCCGCGAGGAATATCAGCACCCCCTCGGCGATACCCGAGATATTTTCGATTTTGCCATGGCCGTAAGGATGGTCCCGGTCGGCCGGTTTGGAGGAGGTGCGCACCGAGAAAAAGGCGATAAAAGAAGCCACCAGATCCATAGCGGAATGAATGGCTTCAGATATGATACTCACCGAACCACTGAGGATACCGGCAACGACCTTCAATATGATCAAGGTGGTGTTGGATACTATTGATAAGAGCGCGACTCTGGTCTTCCTATCCCAAGATCCCATCAACAACGCCTCCGCTTCTCCTAAATATATGCTGATACTAAGAAAGCACCCGCGGAACATTTTACTGTCCCACAGATGCCTATCTGCTGCCGTTTCCAGCCCAGCCCCACGAACCCCGAAGGTTCATCGCCTGCTCAGTTTGAGGGTAGTATTAAGTTAGCTGGTTACTGGAGAGAAATTGATTGCCCACATTGTATACAATCGCAAAGTCATTTGTCAATATCCGGCCGGAAGGTTCATTTCTCCAACCGCCCCGTTCCGCGGGACTAACTCACGGCCTCCAACTTTGGCCCGCCCAGCCAGCCATAACGCCGGTTGAGCTTGATAAACCAGGCGGCGGCCTGACCCTGCAGCAGGATGGCCAGGGAGACCATCATGGCGGCGTCAGGACCGAAAGCGGTGGCGGCCAGGCCGATGGACAGGCCCAGGTTGCGCAGTACCGTGGAGAATACCAAAGTGAGCCCGTCCTTGGCGGGGAAGAATCTCCGGGCTACCAGGACCGCGATAACATAATTGACTGCATAGAAGACCAACTGCACCCCCAGCCCCATCGCCAGCAAGTCGGGACGGGCGGCCAGAGCTTGAGAATTCATACTTATGCTGATGATGATCAGCAACATCATACCCCATGAACTGATTGCCGGCAGCAGCGGTTTTATCTGCTGCTGAAACTGTTCCTGGCTATAACGTTTTAACAGTTGTTGATAGGTAAGCATGCCCAATGCTAGGGGAACCAGTATCACCATCCCCACTGTCTTGAAAGTGGCCAGGATATCGACCGGGATATACTTGCCCACCATCAGGTAGAGGTACCAGGGAGCCAGGATAGCACCCAGCAGCAATCCGAAGGTGGTCATTTTCACCGAGGCGGGGACATTGCCGCCAGCCAGCATGGTGAAGGAGATGGTCATATTGCTGGTGGGCAACAGGGCCGCGATAGCCAAGCCGGCGAAGAGCTGCGGAGCGCTCAGCAGGAATCCGAGGCCCAGAAGATAAGCCGATAAAGGGATGGCCAGAAAGTTGAGCAACAGTGCCGCCGCCAATATCCGGCCGTGGCTGCGGCTGAAGATCTCATTGGCTTTAAATCCGATCATGGACGGGTATATCATGATGAAGGTCAGGGGCAGCAGCCATCGCTGGAGAGGTGTGGTGTCCAAAACCAGCCCCAACCCGAAGCCCATCAGCAGAGCCAGGAAGATGGCCAGCGACAGGTTGCGGGACGGCCACAAGAACCAGCTTGCCGATCGCATGTGCGCTTGATGCATGAGTGTCTCACCGCCTCATCTGGTCGTCGGGTTCCATCCGTCTTTCCCTATAAAAGTTTACTACGTTTCGCTGCATTTAGCAGGGAATAAAGCGTAATATGTCGAATATTTCGATTCAGGTATGTTAATAAGCGCTCCGAGCCTGTCTGCCTGGGAATTTTCCAGGGATGCAGGCCTGTAGGGCAGGGCCGGGAAACTGACCTGCCTCCCATTGTGGAAAGGAGCAGCCCCTTTACCGGACAGGGGACTGATTGCCATGGGCAGTCGGCCTCATGCTTATCTGGTTGTGGTTGCTCCATTCAGGATGGCCCGGCACTTTTTTGGTGCTGGGTTGTTTTCGTGATGAGGAAAAACCTGCCGGAGGTGATGTGCGCCTAGGAGATCGGTCAATGCTGCAAAGTCGGGCAGAGAGCAATTGGAGGCAATATACCAGGACCCGGTGGTGAAAAGGGGAGGAGGACCAAGCCATGGTTTATATGGAACATATCAATAAAAGCTTTGGCACCCTGAAAGTCATCGAGGATTTCTCCTATACCTTTAACCAGGGTGAATTCGTCTGCATATGCGGGCCATCAGGGATCGGCAAGACCACTATCCTGCAGCTGATCGCCGGCCTCCAGCAGCCGGACGCCGGGATGGTGCAGTGCGCCAGCCGGAATATCGGCTATGTATTCCAGGAACCCCGGCTGATCCCCTGGTGCAATGTGGTGGAAAACATCGAGATGGGGCTTTTCCACATCATCCCGGAGGACCCGCCCGAGCGCCGGCGCAGGGCCGCCGAGATGGCCCGCCGGGTAGGATTGGATGGTTTCCAGGACTATTATCCCGCCCAATTGAGCGGCGGCATGAAACAGAGGGTCTCCCTGGCCCGGGCCTTTGCGGTTGAGCCCGACATACTGCTGTTGGATGAACCCTTCAGTTCTTTGAATATCGAATTGCGGGACGCCATGTGCAATTACCTGCAACAATTGCTGGCTTTGAAACCATGTACCTCGGTGATGGTCACCCATACCCTGGAAGATGCGGTCAGACTGGCTGACCGGCTCCTATATCTGCGCGACCGGCCCTGTCGGATCGCCCTGGAGTACACCTGGGATCGCCCCTCGGGACAGCGTGATATGAGCTACATCTACCAGCAGATGCAGGCCATCAGTGAGAAAATCGACTTAAACTGTGATGGAGGAAGAGAAACATGAGAAGAGAGATCAAGCAGTTACTGGCGGCGCTGATGATAATGGTAATGGCGGTAGGACTGAGCGGTTGTGCTCAAAAAACCGCCCAGCAGACCACCCCTAAACTGCCAGAGTTGAAGATCGCCGCCTCCCAGGGGGCGGGCAGCTATCCTTTGGCCCCCCTGGTCGAGAACAATTCCCTGCAGAGTATCGCTGACAAGACCACCATCGAATCCTGGGTGACCAGCGAACAGCTTTCCGCCATGGTCACCTCCAACCAGGTGCATTTCATCATGGCCCCGGTCACCAATGCCATCATGCTCCATAACAAGGGAGCGGATGTAAAACTGGCCAATGTAGCGGTCTGGGGCATGTTGTATATCCTGAGTGCGGATGACAGCGTCACCAGCCTGGCCGACCTGAAAGGCAAACAGGTAGCGGTCACCGGGGGCAGCAGTGGTTATCATGGAACGGTGTTCCGGCACATCCTGATCAAGAACAACATCGATCCTGACAAGGATCTGACCATTCTGAACATGGATATGGCTGAGTCCTCCTCCAAGCTGGCTACCGGGGAGATCAAGCTGGCTCTCTCCAATGAACCCAATTCGTCCGTGGCGATCGCCAACTCCGCCAAGGGAAATGTGACCGTCAAGCGGGCCATCGACCTGCAGGCGGAATGGGGCAAGGCTACTGGCAGCAGCGCCCGCATACCCCAGGCGGGACTCATTGTGGTGGGCGCCAATGCCAAGAACACTGCTCTGGTCAATGAGGTGCTGAAACAGTTCGACACCAATGCCAAATGGATAAATGAAAATCCGGCCGCGGCTGGACCGGTAGTGGAGAAGTATTTCCCCAAGATGAGAGCCAGCGCTGTACAGCAGTCGCTGCCCTTCGCCCGGTTGGAACCAGTCAGCAGCCCCCAGTGTAAGGAGGAGGTCAACGCTTTCCTGGCTGAGTATTTGAAGACCGCCCCGCCAGCCTCTATAGGCGGAAAGATGCCCGATGACAGCTTCTATTATTCAGGGAATTAGTGACCGCCGCTACTATATACTGGGGATAATGCTGATACTGGCGGGGTGGCAGGCCCTGGCCTGGGCTTCCCATCCCCTCATAGTCGCCTCCCCGGGCAGTACTTTTGGGTCGATCTTCGAGATGCTGACCAGCGGTGAGTTGACCAAGAACCTGTTGATTACCCTGCAGAGACAGCTTACCGGATTGGCGCTGGGAGTCTTGACTGGCACCGTCCTGGGCATCTTTGGAGGTTTGCGGAAATCCCTGGACAGTATGTTCCAGCCCGGTATAAATGCCATCCTGGCCACCCCCAGCGTGATCTTCGTGGTCATCGCCATGGTCTGGTTCGGGCAGGGCAGTACCCAGGTGATCTTCGTCACCGCCTTGTTGGTGATGCCCATCATGTACCTCAATTCCGCCAAGGGCATCCAGTCCATCGACAGCAACCTGCTGCAGATGGTCCAGGTTTACCGGGTGCCCAACCGGATCAAGGTGCTCAAGGTATACCTGCCCGGATTGTTGTATGGATTCATGGCCGGATTCTCCCTGAGCGTGGCATCCTCGCTCAGGATCACCATTATGGCTGAGCTGCTGGGGGCCCAGAACGGGATCGGCAACGCCATCTTCATAGCCCGCGGTTACCTGGAGACCAGCAAGCTGTTCGCGTGGGCTCTGCTGCTGGTGTTGATGGTGATGCTGATCGAAGCCATTGTCTTCAATCCCCTGCAGAGATTTATCAGCCGCTGGCAGGAATGAGGGCGGGGGCGGTTACCAGGCGGCACCAGGGTATCTTGCCAAATCGCATCACACAGGGGATGCTAAATGAAAATGAGGTGATTTCATTGGAAGAAGACATCAGCATCGTGCTCCAGCCGATAGGAGTGGTCCGATCGGCAGTGGCCGGAACGGAGGAGATGCCTATAATGGGTCAGAGCGCGGTGGTGGAGATATTTCCCCAATACCACCAGGCCTTGCTGAGGATCGAAGAGAATTCCAATCTGTGGCTCTTGCTGTGGTTCCATCAGTCCGACCGGGGGGTCCTGTCTACTGTGCCCCGCAAGGTAAATCCCAATTTGCCGGAATTTGGGGTCTTCGGATTGCGTTCCCCCAACCGGCCCAATCCCATCGCTTTGACCCTGGTGCACCTGGACGGGGTGGAGGGCAACCGGTTGCTGGTGAGCGGCATGGATGCGGTGGACGGCACTCCGGTGCTGGACATTAAATCCTACTATGAAGGGGACATCATATTCTCGCCCCGGACCCCCCATATCT